>JBIIMH010000116.1:0-6214 GCA_044338095.1 Rariglobus sp.
GGAATTCATCGCGCAGGCCCGCAACACCCGCGACCTCTGGTCTGGCAGCTACCTGCTCTCCTGGATCATGGTCGCCGGACTCAAGTTCATCTCCGAGCGCATCGGCCCCGACGCAATCGTGTTCCCCAATCTTCTGGGCCAACCGTTGTTCGACCTTCACTGGAAAAACGAACTGTGGGTAAACCAAACCGCCAACGGCAGCGCGGATGCCTGGTCTGGTTTTAATCACTCCGAGAAAGACCAACTCACCCCAAACTTCCCCAACGTTTTCCTCGCCCTCGTCCCCGCTGACCAAGCGGCGGCTCTTGGCCAGTTCACCGCAGACGCCATCCGTGCCGAACTGACGGAAATCGCCGCCAATGTCTGGAGCCACGCACACCAAGCAGGCATCGTCACCGACTCCGACAAAACCCGTTTCGATAGCCAGATCGCCCGCTTCCTTAACATTAGCTGGCAAGCGGAGCCTTGGCCCGCCGACTTGGAAAGCGCCTGCTCACTCGCCAAAAACGCGCCGGCCACATCCCCCTTGTCGATCGCCGCCGAACGGGTAACTGCGATCCGGAAAATGGCCGAAGCGGATATGCCGTTGGCCCATCGCGACAGCCGTTACTATACGGATGCCAGCAAGACCAAGCTCAACAACGCCGGCCTCGCCTGGTCCATTCTCCTCGCCCACCAGCAAGCCCAACTCGAAGCCGTTCGCCAGACCCGCGCCTTCACCGCCGCCGCCGAAGGAGGTTGGGACATCGGCTCGCATAACACCAAAGACGCCCTCATCGGCCGCGACGAAGCATTAGTCGGCGGGGCCGAGCTCGCCCGCCGTTGCCGCGCTGCTGGCGGTGATTGGTCCACCCTTTTCATAAAGGCAGACCCCATCGCCGCCCTTACCCTGCTCAAGCGTACCTGGCACCGCTCCTACCTCCACAAGGTATGGGAGTTCCCCCTCGCTGCCTTTAAGATGCCGAATACCCGAGGCATCGCCGCTCACGAGCCCCACTCAAATCTCGATGACGAACAAGACGCCGAGGACATACAGCCATCCGAAAAATACTTTGCCGTGCTCGCATTCGACGGTGACGAGATTGGCAAATGGGTCTCCGGAGACAAAACCCCGCTCATCCGCGACCAACTCGCTCACTACTCCGACGGCTCCGGCAACGCCACCGAAGGCAGTCTGCCCTACTTCAAGCGCCAAGGTATGGACGGCTTCCTCGCCTCTCGCCGAGCACTCAGCCCCAGCTATCACCTCCAGTTCAGCGAGGCCCTCTCCGCCTTCGCACTCCACTGCGCCCGACCCGTCGTCGAGGCCTTCGATGGCCGGCTCATTTACGCCGGCGGCGACGACGTAGTCGCTCTGCTTCCGGCCGACACTGCCCTCGACTGTGCCAAAGCCCTCCGCGCCGCCTTCCAAGGCTCTGCGCAACTCCCAATCCTACTTGCCGAATCCCCTCTCGCAAAATCGAAGACTCCACCGGCCTTCACCTTTAGTTCACCCGCCCCCGGCTTTCTCGCCCGCAGCGACTCCCGCGACGACCACCAGCGCGGCACGCCGATTCCCTTCATCGTGCCCGGCCCGGCCGCTGAAGTCTCAATCGGCATCGCCATTGCCCACTTCAAAGCACCGCTCCAAGACGTCGTTCGCGCCGCCCAAGCCGCCGAAAAACGCGCCAAGGCCCCCGCAGAAAAAGAGGGCCTCGGCCGCGCCGCCGTCTCCCTGCGTTTAATGAAACGCTCCGGCGAAATTCTCGACTGGGGTGCCAAGTGGCAGGGCGGCGGCCTCAACCTCTACAGCGCCCTCGGCCACGCCCTCACCACCGAGCAACTCACGGGCAAGTTCCCCCACCGTCTCTGCGAAATCCTTACCCCCTTCGTCTGCGACAACAAGTCCCACACCGATCTCACCGATTTCCCGATCGCGGAAATCATCCGTCGTGAGTTTGGCCGCCTGCTCAGTCAACACGAAGGCAAGTCCTTGGATAGCGCTCCGCTCACCGCCGCCCTCGACGCCTATCTGGCAAGCCTTGCCAACCAGACCCCCACCGGGACAGCCCGCGACTTCATCGGCCTAGCCACTGCCGTCGCCTTCGCCCACCGCACCCGCTGAACCCTCCGCCGAAAGGCTAACTCATCACCATGAATCAACTCCTGCTTACCCCCACCGATACGCTCTTTTTCCGCGACGGCCGACCGATGGAAGGTTCCCTTTCCGGCCACGGTGCCGCCTGGCCCCTGCCCACCGTCACCAACGCCGCCCTTCACAGCGCCCTGCACGATGCCAACCGCTGCGGCTTCATGCCCGACCGGGCCCACCACCACGACCACATGCGCGGCACCACCCGCGCGATCAAAGACACCCGCGCCTTTGGCTCACTCGTTACTGCCGGCCCCTTTCCAGTAGACTCTGGCGATATCTGGTATTTCTCCCGCCCCCTCGATCTGGTCGGCGGCTCCCTCGCTCCTTCTCTAATACCCCAAGCCAAGACCGGCTATTCCAGCCTGCCCACCTTGCTTACCCACACCCTCGTATCGAACCAGCCACCGGCCAAAAATGCTCCCGCCAAAGCCTGGCTCTCCGCCGCCGACTTCCGCGCTTATCTTGGCGGCACCTCTCCGAACGCGACTCCCGCCAAGGCCGTCAACGACGACGAAATCTATTTGAGCGAATCCTCCATCGGCATCGCCATTGATGCCGCTACCAGCACCACCGGCCAGGGCGAGTCGCAGGGCAAGATTTACTCCGCCCACTCCCTTCGCCTGCGCGAAGGCTGGCGCCTCGGACTGCTTTCCCAAACCGATGAGAAACAAACTGACGGCACTCGCCGTGACCTGATTAGCCAAGACCTCTACGCCAAACCCGGCCACTTGATCCTCGGCGGCCAGCAACGTGTCTGTGCCGTCAAACGCGTCACCACCAGCCAGACGACCGCGTCCCTGCCTCTGCCGTTTGGCCTCACCGAGCCCGCTGAATTCAAGGCCTCAACAGCAGGCCAATTCATCGTCAAATGGGTGCTACTGTCCCCGGCGATTTTCCCGGCGATCACGGCCGGCATTTCCAAGCGAGGCACAGCTCGCCAAGCTCACCCCGGCGGCTGGCTACCTACCTGGATTTGCCCCCTCAGCAGCAAGGTCCTGCTTCAGTCCATCGACCAGGCCGAGCGCCAACGTCGCCGCAAGCTCAACTACAACGGCCAGGGCTACGACTCCACCCCCGACATTGCCGCGCGCCTGATTTCGGCGCGGATCGACAATCCCCTCCCCGTCACCGGCTGGGCCAACGGCGACGAATCCCTGGGCGAAGACAATCGCTCCGGCGCAAAATCCACCCACCTCGCCGTTCCCGCCGGTAGCGTTTACTACTTCGCCTGCGAATCCGCCGAGGCCGCCGCCCAACTCGCCGCCGCACTCAACTGGCATGGCGGCGACACCACCGGCACCACCATCCGCAACCGCCGCAGCACCCTCCTGGGCGAAAAAGGCTTCGGTCTCGGCGTCTGCGGCACCTGGGCTCCTCACGCCGCCTGACCTCCCCCGACCTCCGCCATCTCGCTTCGCTCGCATCTCAAATTTCAGATTTCAAATCGCAAAGTCACCTTACCACTCCGGCCAGCTCCACACCGCCAATCACTTCATCTTAAACTTTCTCATTTAAACTCATCCAAAACATGCCCTCCGCTTCCAAAATCCTCACCCTCTTCACCCGCACTCCCCTTCACGTCGGCGCTGGCGCCTCCGTTGGCGCAATCGACCAGCCCATCGTCCGCGAACGTCCCACCGGCCTGCCTATCATCCCCGGCTCCAGCCTCAAGGGCGTGCTCGCCGACCTCTGGTCTGCCGATACCGTAACCACCACACATGACGGCGGCAAAACGAAGACCGCCCGCGATCTCGCCAAGGACATCACCTGGCTGTTCGGCTCCGATAACGACAAAGAGGCCTCCGCCGGTGCGCTCTCCTTTGGCGAAGCCCGCCTGCTCGCCTTTCCCATCCGTTCCGCCAAAGGCTCCTTCGCCTGGCTCACCAGCCCGCTGCTCCTCGCCCGCGCCGCCCGCGACGGCGTCGCAGGACTCACCGACCTGATGGTTAAAGAGATCGCCGCCAAGCTCACCGGTAAAGACGCCGACGCCCTCGCTCTCTTCGCCGCCGCCGCGCCCATCGCTATCCCGGTTGCCAACGGCGCGCCCAAACCCCGCCTCGTACTCGAAGACTACCCCTTCACCCATGCTGGCGAATTGCCCGCTTCCCTTGCCGCCGCCCTCCAGTCCATCCTCCCTGGCGAACCCGTGCTCGGCGCGCTCCCTGACCGCCTCGTGATCGTCTCCGACGGCATGCTGAGCTTTTTTGCCAAAACCGCCTGTGAAATCGCCCAGCACGTCCGCATCAACGATGCGACCGGCACCGCTGAGGACGGCGGCCTGTTTAACCAAGAAAACGTCCCCTCCGAGACCCTCTTCTACGCCGTCATCCACGCCACCCAAGGCCGCTCCGCCGCCCACCGCCAGAACCAGCCCGCGGCCGCCTTGGCCGCCCTGGACGCTCGCCTCAAAACGGTGAACCACACGATCCAGATCGGCGGCGACGCCACCACCGGCCTTGGCTACTGCACCGCCGTCCTCGCCTAAGCCCCCACCCGAGACCTCTCCACCATGCAAAATCTCGACCAACTCCGCGCCGCCCACGCCATTCGCGAAGCCGCAGCCACCGACAAGGCCTCCGTCTCCAAGCTCCCGGCCATGATCCTCACCAACGGTCTGCTCGGAGCCCTCGCCTTCGCCGCAGAAGCCGAAAAACCAAAACGCGAAAAACTGCTCGCCGCCGTCACCAGTCTTACCCGCCACCTTGCCCAACCCGCCCTCGGACTACCCGAATTCGCCAACCTCACCACCCCCTCCGCTCTCGCGGCCAAGCTCGCCGGCGGCGACGCCCTCACCCTGCAACGCGCCACCACCGAGGCCCTCGCCTACTTCAGCTATTTGAAGCGCTACGCCCCCAAGAAGGACAACGGCCACGCCGAGTAACCCGCCTCCCATGAGTACCCTTCTTCACTCCACCCGCGACGCTCTCGGCGGCACCCCCTTGCCTGCCTGCACCTCACGCTCTCTCCGGCTCACCCGCTACGCCGAACCCACCCTCAACGAAAAAACCCTGCCCACCCGCAAACAATTCCTCGAAGCCGTCATCGCCGCCAAAGACCAACGCCACGACGACGGCCTCAACTCCTGGAAGCGCTGGCTCGCCGCCACCGTCAAGCCTGAGCACCTCCTCCACGCCAAGCTCGAAGCCCGTCTGCTCATCAACATGGGCGGCACGGTCTTGGAGAACGCCGGCCTCCAGCTCGACCGTTTCGGCACCGCCTACCTCCCCGGCAGCTCCGTCAAAGCCTGCGCCCGCCGCACCGCCCTGGCCACCCTTCGCCAATGGTGCGAGACCCTGACCAACGGCCAACCCACCAAGCCCACCGCCGCCGACGACGCACTCGCTCTCGCCGCCGCGCCCTTCAACACCCCCGCCGACCTCCTCCTCGCCATCCTCCTGATCTTCGGCTGCACCGACCTCGAATGGCAGGACTACGACTACACCAAAAACAAAGGCAACGACCTCGCCTGGGCCTGTGCAGACCAGTGGGAAGAACTTAGCCTTACCGCCCGTGCCCAGCTTCCCTCCGTTACGCTGCGCGGCTCCGTAGCCTTCCTGCCCGCATATCCCTACAGCCGCGACGCTGAAGACCTCGAACTCGACGTCCTCACCAGCCACCACCCCGACTACTATGGCGACATAAAAGAAACGGCCACCGACACCGAAAACCCCATCCCGGTCTACTTCCCTTCCGTCGCCGCCGAGGCCATCTACACCTTCGCCGTGATACCGGTCGGTGCCACCACCGCCGACCCAATCCTCCTCACCCACGCCAAAACCTGGCTCCTCACCGGCCTAACCCTCTTCGGCCTCGGGGCCAAAACCGCCGCCGGTTACGGCTACTTCTCCGACGCCACCACCAACATCGCCAAACGCGAAGCCACCGCCCGCGAGGCCCAGCAACGCCTCGTCGCCGAGGCTGCTGCAAAAGCGAAGCAGGAGTCCGACCTCGCTGCCCGCAAAGCCCGCGAAGCCGCCCTCGCCTCGATGACGCCTGAACAACGGGCCGACGCCGAGCTCGCAACCCGTGCCGCCGACTGGGGTTGGATGAAGGCCCACCTCATCAAATTCGCCACCCACC
>JBIIMH010000437.1:0-2526 GCA_044338095.1 Rariglobus sp.
AGGCGGTCCTTGTAGGGCAGCACGACCATGTCCTTGGTGCCTTTGCCATCGGTGGCGTAATACCACATGAGGGCCAGCAGCGCGGCGGGGTTTTCGCTGGTCTTGGTCGAGCGCGTGACCGCGTCGACAGCAGCTGCGCCGTCGAGAATCGCCTGAATGTCGATGCCTTGGAGCGCGGCGGGCAACAGGCCGACGGCGGACAGTTCACTGGTGCGGCCGCCGACCCAGTCCCACATGGGGAAACGGGCGAGCCAGTTCTGCGCGAGGGCGGTTTGCTCCAGCTTGGAGCCGGCACCGGTGACGGCGACGTAGTGCTTGGTGAAATCGAGGCCGGCGGCCTTGAAGGCGGCGGCGGCTTCGAGTTGGCCATTGCGGGTCTCTGCGGTGCCGCCGGACTTGGAGATGACCACAGCGATCGTCTCGGGGAGTTTACCGGCCAAGGTACCGAGCACGTAGTCGATGCCGTCGGGGTCGGTGTTATCAAAAAAGGAGACGGCCAGCTTGTCGGCGCCGGGGCGGCCGAGGGCGTGGTTAACCAGTTGCGGGCCGAGGGCGGAGCCGCCGATGCCGATCACGAGCAGCTGGGTGAATTTCTTGCCGGTGGAGCCGAGGATTTTACCTGCGTGGACATCGGCGGCAAAGGACTTGATGGCAGCGAGTGTGTCGCTGATTTCCTTGGCGAGGGCAGGGGTCGGGGCGAGCTGGGGAGCGCGCAGCCAGTAATGGCCGACCATGCGGTTTTCGTCGGGATTGGCGATGGCGCCCTTTTCCAAGGCAGCCATGTCGGCGTAGGCCTGTTGGATTGCGGTTTCTTTTGAGGCGAGAAAGCCGTCTGGGAATGGAATGCGGCTGATGTCGAGCGCGAGACCGAGCTCGGAATTCTGGTAGTAGTGAGTTTTGAAGCGGGACCAGTTCATAGGGGAGAAGTGGCTGACAATGTGGGAGTACTCACTGACCACAAGCGAGGAGGCGGGGAATGTTTGGCGGGGAGCCGGCCGGAGCGGAGAGCGCGTTCATGCTCAGATACGGCGGTGGGTACTCGGCCGCCATCTGGGCATAAAAAAGCCACCGTCTTGCACGATGGCTTGGGGGGCTCGGGCACGAGGCGGCCACGTCGTAACGTGGGCTCAGTTGCGCTGGTGCGGAATATCTTCTCGGGCGGATTGCGACTCCATGAATTCGCGAATGACTTCGAGGCGCGCGCGCACCTGCTCTTCGGCTTGGATCTCCTCGACGGAGCGTTGGTGTTCATGGCTGGCCATGGCCTTGCGCATTTTCGAGAGGGCGATGTTTTGCAACTGGCGCACGCGTTCGCGGGTGACTTGGAACTTGGTGCCGACTTCCTCCAGCGTGAGCTCGTCACGACCCTCCAGCCCGAAGCGATACTTGATGATCTCGGCTTCGCGGGGTTCCAGCGTCGAGACCAGGGCGTGCAAATCGGCGTTACGGGTCTTTTCCACCAAGGTGTCGACCGGACTGGTCGCGTTTTCGTCGCCCACGATTTCGCCAAAGCAGCCCGAGTCACCGTTTTCGCCGATTGGGGCGTCGAGCGAAGCCGGGCGCACGCTCACGGATTTCAGGTGGGCCACGCGGCTGGTGGGCACCTGGAGTTCGATGGCGATCTCCTCGTCGCTGGGCTCGCGGCCGAGCTGCTCGGTGAGCGCCATGGCGGTTTTGCGCATCTTGGAGATTTTATCCACCAAGTGCACCGGCAGGCGGATGGTCTTGGACTGGTTGGCCAGCGCTCGTTTGATGGACTGTTTGATCCACCACGCCGCGTAAGTGGACAGTTTGCCGCCTTTGGTTGGGTCGAAACGTTCGACCGCTTTGATCAGCCCGATATTACCCTCGGAGATCAGGTCGAGCAGCGGCAGACCGAAGTCCTTGTAGTCCATCGCGATCTTCACGACCAGGCGCAGGTTGGCCGAGATCATGTGGTCGCGCGCCGCCTTGTCCCCACGGCGAATGCGCCGGGCAAGCTTGATTTCCTCTTCAATGGTAAGAAGCGGCGTCTTGCCGATTTCTTGGAGGTAGAGCTGCAAATTGCTGCGCTCGGAGGGGGCTTGGTCGCGTGATGCCGACCAGTCGGATTTCTCTAAAAATGAGGGCGGGGCGTCCAATTGGGGAGGCGTGTTGATCGATACGGTCCGAGCAAGGGACGGAGACTCTGTGGAGTCGACCGGCTTGCGCATGGATTTAAGCTGGGTGGACATGGTTAAGAGGTGTTGAGCGTTAAAAGGTTACTCCCCGTCTATCGGCTGCGGCGGTTCATTGGGATTTGACCGGCCACAGCTGGAATCGTTCCAGATCGCCGGGGGGGGCAATTCACCTCTGTAGTGGGGAGGCGAAACGCTCGGTCAGGGTGGGTCAATCTGGCACTGGGCAGCGCGGCTGGCCGTGCAGGTTTGGCACGGCTGTGCGGGTGGGCTGTGCAGCCGTGGATTGCGCTTAGAGCACGAAATTGATCGGTGCGATCAGGACGACGAATTCGCCCTTGAGGCTGGTCTTGGCGAGGCGGTCGCGCAC
>JBIIMH010000438.1:0-2520 GCA_044338095.1 Rariglobus sp.
CTGTTCCGCTGCGGCACGCGCCGCCTACATCGATCGGTATCTTGCCGAGCTGTATCCAGAAACCCCCATCCCGCTCGATCACACCAATCCCTACACGCTGCTGATCGCCGTGCTGCTCTCGGCCCAATGCACCGACAAGCGGGTTAATTTACAGACGCCCGGGCTCTTCGCGAAGGCGGACAACCCGCGCGACATGGTGAAACTCAGCGTGGCGGAAATCGACGCGCATGTGCGCCCCTGCGGGCTCGCCCCTCGAAAAGCGCAGGCCATTCACCGGCTCTCGGAGATGTTGCTGGAGCGCCACGGCGGCGAGGTGCCGCGCACGTTTGCGCAGTTGGAGGAGTTGCCGGGAGTGGGGCACAAGACGGCGTCTGTCGTGATGGCGCAGGCCTTTGGCGTGCCGGCGTTCCCGGTCGACACGCACATTCACCGGCTCGCGCAGCGCTGGAAACTCACCCGGCTCGGGGCCAGCGTCGAGCAGACCGAGCGTGACCTGAAAAAGCTTTTCCCGGTGGCGCATTGGAACGCGTTGCACCTGCGGATCATTTTTTACGGGCGCGAGCACTGCACGGCGCGGGGCTGCGATGGGACGGTGTGCGGGATGTGCCGCGAGCTGTTTCCGCAGCGGCGGCGGGCGGTGCGCGTCAAGAAGGCCTGAGGCCGTGGATGAGGGTGATTGGGCAGGAATGACTTGAGCTTTGCCGAGTATTTCATTGCCTGTGCGAGCCGTTGAAAAACGGCCCCTGTCAGAGTTAACCCTAAAGACCATCATTCATGAAAAAGACGATCATTGCCCTCGCTGCCCTTGTGGCCGGCGTTTCCGCCTCCGCTGCCGAAGGCATTTCCAACCCCTTGTCTGTGAGCCTCGATTCCACGTTCGTGAGCACCTACGTGTTTCGCGGTCTTGAAACCGCTGGCGCCTCCTTCCAGCCCTCGATTGAGGCCAACTACCGTGATTTCTATGCCGGAGTGTGGTACTCCGACGACTTCGCGGGCCAAGTGGCCTCGGAGACCGACCTTTACGCCGGCTATAATTTCGCGCTCACCGAGATCTTCTCGGCCGATGTCGGTCTGACCCGTTACCTCTACGAGCGTCAGCTGGGCGACTCCACCGAGGCGTTTGTCGGTTTGAAGGCCAACGTGCTGCTCAGCCCCAGCCTGTATGCCTACTACGATTTTGACAACGAGAGCACCACCTACATTGCCTCGATTGGGCACAGTGTTCCCGTGGCAAAACTCGGCCTTCAGGTCGACCTTTCCGCTCTGGTTGGCTGTGTTCAGCGCACCAACGGGGTTGCTGATTACTCCTACTGGGGTGTGGGTGCGGCGATTCCTTATCATTTGAGCGAAACCGCCAAGGTTACCGCTGCGGTTAACTACACCAATGTGGGCGATTCAAACCCTGCTGGTGGCATCAGCTCCGAGCAGGATCAGATCGTGTACTCCCTAGGCATCGCCATTGGGTTCTGATCTCTTTTTAAGCTCACTCTCTGCATTCACCTGCCCGTTGCGCGGAAACTGCGCGGCGGGCTTTTTTATTCACAACCGCAAAACAGGGGTTGACACACCTCTTCTAAGTATTCCCAATCCGCCTCTTTTCTAATGAAAACGTTCCTCGCCAAAAAAGAGACCGTGCAACCCAAGTGGCATCTGATCGATGCCGAGGGGCAGGTCCTTGGCCGTCTCGCGGTCAAAGCAGCCAACCTCATTCGCGGTCGGCATAAAGCCTCCTACACTCCCAGCGTCGATACCGGTGACTTCGTTGTCATCATCAACGCCGAGAAGGTCGTACTCACCGGTAAGAAAGAAGAACAGAACAAGTACATGTTCTTCTCCGGTTTCGTCGGTGGCGAAAGCTACAAGACTATGCAGCAGATGCGGGACAAAAACCCCGCCTTCATCATCGAGCACGCGGTCAAGGGCATGCTGCCTAAGAACCGTATCGCTCGCACGATGCTCACCAAACTTCGCGTGTTCGCCGGCCCGACCCACACCCACGAGGCCCAGAACCCGATCAAGATCTCCGCCTGATACCCATGAGCGCTGAAAAGACCATTTTCCTCGGCACCGGCCGCCGTAAGACCTCCACTGCCCGCGTTCGCCTTTCCGAAGGCACCGGCAAGCTCACTGCCAACGGCAGCGACTTCGAGGTTTACTTCTCCCACGAGAACTTTGCCAAGCAGGCTTTCCGCCCGCTGCTCACCGTCGAGCTTCGCGACAAGATCGACGTTGATGTCAACGTTTCCGGCGGCGGCGTCACTGGCCAGGCCGGTGCAACCGCTCACGGTATCGCCCGCGCCCTTCAGAAGCTCAATCCCGAGCTGCGTGCCGCCCTCAAAAAGGCCGGCCACCTGATGCGCGATCCCCGCGAAAAAGAGCGCAAGAAGCCCGGTCAACCCGGCGCCCGCAAGCGCTTCCAGTTCTCCAAGCGCTAAGTTCTTCGGAACGTTTTCACCAAAAAGCCGCCCTTCGCGAGAGGGCGGTTTTTTTTTATGTCCACCGATAACCTGTTGGGCTGTG
>JBIIMH010000439.1:0-2518 GCA_044338095.1 Rariglobus sp.
ACGAGCGAAGCGTCGGAATAAGCAGGACTATTCTTAGTCCTGCTACATTCGCCGGTGCTACGGTGTTTTGAGCAACAGAGCAGGGAACGGGAATAGCAATGGCCTGGCGGGGTTCTGCCAGGCCATTGCTCCAGGGGTTGAGGCCCACGAAGGTAGACCGCCCCTTGCTGGAGATGGCGGGCTTTCAGACTTAAGCTTTTACCGGGTAAGGACAGTTGCGGCAGCCATTGCCGCAACACTTGCCCTGCTTCAGCAGATACCAGCGAGTGAAGACATAATTGCCTCCTTTTAAATTATAATCGATATGCTCGCGCAGCCGGTTGGAGGCCGGGTTTTGTTTCGCCAGCAGAAAGGCCTCCTCAAACGGCAAGTCGGCCAGTCGACCCTCAAGGTGACTGCCGATGGCTTTGGCCAAACAGGCCGGGCAGAGGCATTTTTGGGAAAAGTCCGCCGGCATGATCTTCGGGTAGTCATCGCACCAACAGGTGCCGAACGCGCAACCACAGTCAAACGGCGTACCGCATTCAGAGCAGGGCTGGGTGGGCTTCATAAGAGGCAACGTTTTGGCCCGCTGAAGCCCGCTGGCAATAGCATTGCCCGGGCTGGCGAGTCATACCGCGGAGAAAAGCCACCCCAATTCAGGTTCCTCGACATTATTTGGAGGGGCAGTGATGTCTTAAGGCGCCTTTTCAGGGCCGACTCCTTAAAACCGGAACCCTGCAGCCAAACCCGCCGCACTACACTTGCCACCGATGGGCAGGGGAGTTGGCCTTGGTGACATGTCGCTCTTTAGCACCCGTCGCTCACTCAAACCCGCCGCAATGGACACGGCCCGCGCGGTTTCCCGGGACCTACTCCTGGAAATCCTCGCCGACGCCCACCGCGCCCCCACCCACGGGCTGACCCAGCCCTGGCGCTTTCAAGTTTTCACCGGCCCGAGCCGCGAACGCCTCGCCGATGCCCTGCCCGAGCTTTACGACCGCACCACCCCAGAAGCCGCCCGCCAGGACGACAAACGCGCGAAACTCGGCTCCGCGCCGCGACTCGCGCCTGTGGCCATAGCCGTGGCCGCCCGCGTCGAACCGCAGGGAAAAATCCCCGAGATCGAGGAAATCGCCGCCACGGCCTGCGCCGTGCAAAACCTCATGCTCTCGGCCCACGCGCACGGGATCGGCTCGTTTTGGAGCACCCCGCCGGTGGTCATGAGCGCGGAATTTGCCAACTGGCTCGGCCTAGACGCCACCCACCGCGCCCTCGGACTGGTTTACCTCGGCTATGCCCAGGCAGGCATGGCCCCGGCCGAAACACCCCGCCACCCCCTGGAAAACCACGTGGTGTTCCACGAGGCCTGAGACAGTAGGTAAAACCCTACTTCAACAAGAATCACTAACCAATCACATCCAATATCTTACTATATAAATGAGGTGAACCTGGATGAAAAATCCCCAAAAATCACAAAACTAATATTGACGAAGACCAACCGTTTTGGCTTGTTAGCCGTGTTCCCGCTTAGCGGGGACATTTTGGGGTAACCTAGAAAGCAAATGGCCGGTCGCTTAGGGGTAGGCGACCGGCCAACTATTTTTACAGCTGGCGAACCTCCCGCAGCTTTTGGCATTCCCCGATTAACCCGACCAAGAAGAGCAGGATCAACGCGTTAAGCCGATAGGCCTTAACTAGGCCCTCTCAACTAAATCCACCGGAAGCCAACCGCAGACTGGAAGGCTGCGCTACTTTTCCTGGACCAGCCCCCGGAGGGCCGACCTTACTCGAAGGAAAAGGCGGGACGAGAGAACGAGTAGGAGTAAGAGAACGAGAACGATTGCGGCGGGACGGCCTCCATGTCGCCCGCGCTCGCTGGATGCAGTCACGCACCCCTCAGCCGCTCACTGCGGGCGCCACGGCTCCATCAGGCGCCAGATCAAGCCGGTGCGGAGGTTTTCCGCCATCAGCAGCGTGATGCCTTGGTCGATCCCGATCACATCGGTGCCGATCCAGCCAGTCTGCGGGTTAAACGCGTCGGCAAAACCGTAGGGCCCGTAGATTTTGTCACCCCAGCGGGTATGCAGCTCGCGCAGGACCGCCAAACAATCGCCCGGCACAAAGGGCAACGAACCCGCCGCCGCGCACGGCACCACCGTGCCGTCGATTCGCGTATCGACCTCTCCGGCACGCACCGCCGGCCCACCCCAATCAATATAACCAGCCGCTCCGTCCGAGGACGTGAGCCCCCAGACATTTTCCTCGTAGCTGGGAAACCGCGCGCGGAGATCGAGGCAAAACTGCTTTTGCGCCCGCGTGGCCGCACAGGCGTTGGCAAAAAAGTTAAGCCCGCCGACCGGGTCGGTGTAGCTGCGCCAATCCATCCACGCCTGGGGGAACTGGTGCACGAAGAGCGGCGGGTGCTGCAGGAAGCGCTCGCCCGCGTAGTCCACCCAGGGAGCCCGGCGCCAGGCCCGCCAGGTCGCGGCCGGCGCCGGACGACTAGCCCCATGCACCGCGAACCAGGTCATCCCGT
>JBIIMH010000440.1:0-2516 GCA_044338095.1 Rariglobus sp.
CCATCAATGCCCTGCTCAGTGCCGCCGCCATGAACTTCCAGAAGCTCCTCGGCTTCTTTTTGTGCCGTTTACTCCACTTCCTGCGTTCGTTGTCCGTCCCGGCATACCGGGATCAGTTTTTTGCGGTGATGTCGTAAGGTGTCTTTTTCAGGGCCGACTAAATCGCCGGGGACCACCTCACTTCCTCGCTCGCACACACTCCCCCCCCTCGTGGGGTCAGGATGTCTGATGTGAATGGCACTTAGTTAGGCAAGTTAGCCCCAAAGGGGTTCTTTATGAAAGCCTAGGGCAAAGCCCTAGGTATCATACGGTAACCAGAAAAGCTATAAAGGTGCGATCCAAGTACCCCAAGACGATCCCCTTATAACTAAGCGCCATTCATCTCTTAGGCTATCTCTCGGAGTAGCGTTCGGCTGAACGCAGGCCGTGCATGACGCCGCGCAGCTCGGCCAAGCCGCGCATGCGCCCGATGGCGGAATAGCCCGGTGTAAGCGGCTTATAATCAGTGAGGTCTTGCATCATGGTGTGCCCGTGGTCGGGACGCAGGGGCAGGCACCAGTCGGCGCGACCGGCGGCCTGGCGGCGGTCTTGTTCGTTTAACAATTCGCGCAGCAGCGCCGGCATGTCCACGTCGCCGTCGAGGTGGTCGGCTTCATAAAAGGCCCCCGAGGCTTCGCGGCGGGTGGCGCGCAGGTGCACGGCGTGGATGCGCGGGGCGAAGCGGCGAACCATCGCGACCAGATCGTTATCCGGCCGGGCGCCAAAGGAGCCGGAGCAGAAACACAGGCCGTTGGCGGGGTCGTCGGCCAGGGCAAAAAGCGCGGCCACGTCGTCGGCGGTGGAGACGATGCGCGGCAGCCCCAGCACGGGGAAGGGCGGGTCGTCGGGATGCACCGCCAGGCGAATGCCGAGCTCGGCAGCCACCGGCACGATGGCGTTGAGAAAGCGGGAGAGGTTGGCGCGCAGTTCCGCCGGGCCGATGTGGGCGTAACGGGCGAGGCGGGCGCGGATATCGTCGAGGGTTAAACCGAGTTTGCAGCCGGGAAACACGTCGGTGATGTCACGGATAAAGGCGGCGCGGGCGGAGTCGTCCAAGCGGCCCCACCACTGGCCGGCGGCGGCGATTTGCTCGGGGGTGAAGTCGGCTTCGGCACCGGGGCGCTGGAGGGCGTGGAGCTCGAAGGCGGCAAATTTCACCGGGTCGAAGCGCAGGCATTCGGTGCCATCGGGCAGGACGTGGCGCATGTCGGTGCGCACCCAGTCGAGCACGGGCATGAAGTTATAAATGACGGTGGTTACGCCTTCGGCGGCGAGGTTGCGCAGGGTGGTGGTGTAGTTGGCCAGCAAGCCGGCCAGATCGCCGGAAGCGGTTTTGATGTCCTCATGCACGGGCACCGATTCGACGGCGGTCCAGCGCAGGCCGGCGGCGGCGAGCTGGTCTAGCCGGGCACGAATGGCCGCGCGGGGCCAGACTTCGCCGTAGGGAATGTCGTGCAGCGAGGTGAACGCGGCGGTGGCCCCGGCGTGGCGCAGGTAAGCAAGCGGCACCGGGTCGGCCGGACCAAACCAGCGAAAGCATTCTTCGAGTAGCGGAAGCGAGCGGGGTTTCATGGGCGGATGGAGAGCAGGTGAATGAATGGGCTAAGTGGGGCGGGTTGGGACGGCACGGGACCGGTTAAACCCCGGTGAAGGCGCCGAAGCCGCCGTCCACCACCACGGTGGTGCCGGTGACGAAGCGGGAGGCGTCGGCCAGCAGGAAGTGGATGGCGCCGTGAAGCTCGTCGGCTTCGCCAAAGCGGCCGTAGGGGGTCTGGCGAATGATGGTTTCGCCGCGGGCGGTGAGCGAGCCGTCGACGTTGGTGAGCAGGCGGCGGTTTTGCTCGCCGAGGAAGAAGCCGGGGACCAAGGCGTTGACGCGCACTCCGCCACCGGTGCGGCGACCCAAGTCCACGGCGAGCCAGCGGGTGAAGTTTTCCACCGCAGCCTTGGCGGCCGAGTAGCCCACCACCCGGGTGATGGCGCGGGCGGCGGCGGCCGACGAGTAGTTGATCACGCTGGAGGAACCGGCGGCAATGAGCGCCGGGGTGAACACGAGGGTGGGTAGCACGGTGCCCCCGAGGTTCAGGTCCATCACTTCGCGGAAAGCGTTGTAATCCAGGTCGGTAAAGGACTTGTCGGGGGGAATGGTGGCACCGGGCTGGTTGCCGCCGGCCCCGTTGATGAGCGCATCCACCCTCCCCCACTGGGCCAGCACGGTGTCGCGCGCGCGCTCCAGCGAGGGGCGGTCGTTAACATCGGCCAACAGGCCGAGGACCTCCGCGTCGGGGGCGAGGGCGCGGGCCTTGGCCAGGGCGGCGTCGAGTTTGGCCTGGGTACGGCCAACGTAGGCCACACGGGCGCCTTGGGTGGCGAGATAATCGGCGGCGGAGCCAGCCAGAGCACCGGTGGCACCCGTGACGACGATCACCTTGCCGGTGAGCTGAAATAATGAGGATTTTGACATAAAAAAGAGGATG
>JBIIMH010000040.1:0-9344 GCA_044338095.1 Rariglobus sp.
ACCAACTCCTGGTCGACGATGCGGCCGGCGCCGATGTTTTCGTGGCCCACCTCGGAGTTGCCCATCTGGCCGTCGGGAAGTCCGACGTCGAGACCGCTGGCGGACACGTAGGCGACCGGAGCGGAAGCCTGAAGCGCGTCGTCGACCGGCTTTTTGGCCAAAGCCACGGCGTTGGTGGCGGCCTGTTCGGGGTGAGGGTTATGGCCCCAACCGTCGCGGATGATGAGCAGGACAGGTTTACGCGGAGTGTTCATTTTTGAAAAAGTAAGGCTCCACGCATGAAGGTAGAAGCAGCCGGGTAAAAGGCTAAACTCGCCGCGTTTTTTGGGATAAAATCGGCCAACAAAACGAGCCGAGGCGGATTGGGGTAAACCTCCTGTGAGGCGGGCAGCGACGGTAACGCCAATTCGTTAACGACGTTCGAGGGGAAGCCAGCAGCCACCCTGAGCTCACGCTCAAGGCCACATTCAGAGGCACGCGCAGGCCGTCCGAGAAAAGCAATTGAGGGAGCGGCAGGCACGCGCAGGTGCACAACCGGCCCACTCCCCGTGGCCTTGAGCGTGAGCTCAAGGTGTTTTTATACGGCGGGCTAAAGCACCGCGCCACATCGGAAGCCGCGAACATTACCCACAAAAAAAAGCGCCCCACCCCGCGTGGCGGGATGGGGCGCTTCGAGTTAGCACCGAACGAGTCGGGGCGGACGATTACTTCTTGTCGGAGGCGGCATCGAGGATGTCGCCCAGGTTCATCATGTCGCCGGAGCTGTCGCGGTTGAGGGCCTCGAAGGAGGCGGTCTCGGCGGCGAGCTGCTGCTCGGAGTAGTTGGCGGCCTTCACCGACAGACCCAGACGACGCTCTTCGCGGTCGATCTTGATCACGCGGGCGCTGATTTCCTGGCCGGGCTTGAGCACGTCCTTCACCTTCTCGATGCGCTCCTCGCTGATCTGCGAGATGTGCACGAGACCGTCGATACCGTCCTTGAGCTCCACGAAGGCGCCGAAGGAGGTGATCTTCGAGACAACGCCGGAAACGACGTCGCCGATCTTGAAGAAGGCGTCGATGTCGGTCCAAGGATCGACGGCGAGCTGCTTGACGCCGAGGCTGATGCGCTGCTGGGAAGCATCGACATCGAGAACGATGGCCTCGACCTCGTCGCCCTTCTTGAGGATCTCGGAGGGGTGGTTGACCTTGCGGGTCCAGCTGAGGTCGGACACGTGGACCATACCGTCGATACCTTCTTCGAGTTCGATGAAGGCGCCGTAGGTGGTCATGTTGCGCACCTTGCCGCGAACACGAGCGCCGATCGGGTAGTTGTGGCGAGCCATGTCCCACGGATTGGGCTCGAGTTGGCGCAGGCCGAGGGAGATCTTCTGGTCTTCCTTCTGGATACCGAGGACAACCGCGTCCAGCTCCTGGCCGACCTTGAGCAGCTCGGAGGGCTTGGTGATGCGCTTGGTCCAGGACATCTCGGTGATGTGCACGAGGCCTTCGACGCCGGGCTCGATCTCGATGAACGCACCGTAGGGGACCAAGTTGACGACTTTGCCGTGAACTTTGACGCCGACGGGGAACTTGTTCTCGATCTCGTCCCACGGATTGCGGGTGGTCTGCTTAAGGCCGAGGGAAACGCGCTCTTTCTCGCGGTTCACTTCGATGATCATGACGTTGATCTCTTCACCCTGCTTGAGGATCTCGCTCGGGTGAGCGATGCGGCCCCAGGACATGTCGGTGATGTGGAGGAGACCGTCCATGCCGTCGAGGTCGATGAACGCACCGAAGTCGGTGATGTTCTTGACCACGCCCTTGCGGACCTGACCGGGCTGGATGGAGTCGAGCAGGTTCTTGCGCTTGTTGGTGCGCTGTTCCTCGATGAGCTCGCGGCGGGACAGAACGATGTTCTTCCGGTCGAGATTGATTTTGAGAACCTTGAAGTCGTAGGTCTGGCCGACGTACTGGTCGAGGTTCTTGGGCGGCTGGATGTCGATGTGCGAAGCGGGCAGGAAGGAGTCGACGCCGATCGAAACGATCAGACCGCCCTTGACCTTGGCCTTAACGCGACCCGCGGCGATGGAGCCCTCGGGGAACTTGGTGAGAATGTTGTCCCAATTCTTCTTCTGTTCGGCTTGGTCGAAGGACAGCTCGGGAGCGCCGGTCTTGTCTTCGAGTTTGACGACGTAAACGTCGATCTGGGAGCCGATCTGGAGTTCGCCGATGTCGATGAACTCATTGGCGGGGATGACGCCTTCGGATTTGCCACCGATGTCAACGACGACGTCGTTTTGGCGGATTTCGGTGATGGTAGCGGTGACGATAGCGCCTTCTTTAAGCTTATCGAAACCGGATTGAGCGAGCAGCTCCTGCATTATTGAACTCATGTGAACAGAACGAAAAACCGCCGCATGCCCCAAAGCGCCGATCTTCCGCGGTGACGCCGGTAAAGGCGCCGTTGGTTGATGGTTACACTAAAAAAAAGGGCCGATGGGAGCGTCGCGGCGACACCGGCCTGTTAAAAACAAATACCGCGAACGGTCACAGTCGCCCACGCACCGACGATCCCGCAAGGGTAAAGTAGCCTTATTCTGGGCGCGGCGCGGCGATAATCCAGTCAGGGGCATGCCAACCAGCAATTCCCCCCCCAGCCGGAACCGTTGCGCCGCGGTCGGTTCCAATCTGCGAGCACCCCACCCCTAGCCCACGCTTTAAGACTCCGCGCTACGCCAACCTATGACCGCCCCCAACCTATCCACCGCCCCGCCCCCGCATCTGGTGATCGGCATCGCCGGGGGCAGCGCCTCGGGAAAATCATCCCTTGCCCACCGCCTCGCCCACGAACTCGGCCCACACCACTGTGCGGTGATCGCCCACGATCGCTATTACCGCGACCACCCGAACCTCACCGCAGCCGAACGCCTGCAACTCGATTACGACCACCCCCGCGCCATCGAAACCGCGCTCCTGCTGAGGCATTTGCGGGCCTTGCGCGCCGGACGCGCAATCGAGTTGCCCCACTACGATTACGCCCGCCATTGCCGCACACCGGAAGCCACCCCGCTCCACCACGCCCCTGTGATCATCATCGAAGGCCTGTTCGTGCTCGCCGATGCACGACTGCGCCGCGTCCTCGATTTAAAAATCTTCGTGCACACCCCCGACGACCTGCGCCTGTTGCGCCGGATAAAGCGCGACACCACCGAACGCGGCCAACCGCTCGCCGAGGTGCTGGAACGCTACGAAAACCGGGTGCGCCCCGGCCACGTGCGCCACGTCGCCCCATCGCGCCGCCACGCCGATCTGGTCTGGGATCAGGGCAACGACGACACGTTTCCCTCCCGCCTACTTACCCGCCTGCGGCAAACATCATGACCCCGAGCATCGACCTCTTCGTCTTCGTTGACGCCCTCGGCTGGGAACTGGCCCAACGCCGCCGATTTTTAACCGATCTGCTGCCCCACCGCCAAGCCTGCGACACGCTTTTTGGCTACTCCTGCACCTGCGACCCGAGCATTTTAACCGGCGCCCTGCCCTACCAACACGGCCATTTTTCCTTTTTTACCTATGACCCCGACCGCTCGCCGTTTCGCTGGGCGCGCCCGCTCGGATGGATACCGGATATATTCGCCGGCCACCACCGCCTCCGCCACCCGCTCAGCCGCTGGGTTGCCAAACACCTGGGCTACACCGGTTATTTCCAACTCTACAGCACCCCGTTTAAACGCCTGCCCTTGCTCGACTACACCGAAAAGCGCGACCTCTACGAACCCGGTGGCATCATCGGCGGGCAGCCGGCCATCTTTGAGCACTGGCGTGCGACCGGCGTGCCGTGGGTTCGCTCAGACTGGCGCGCGGGCGATGCCGCCAACATCGACGCGATGGCTGGCCACTTGCGCGAGGGTAAAGTCCGCCTCGCCTATCTCATCAACGGCGGCCTCGACGCCACCATGCACGCCCACACCACCACCGGCCCGCAGACCGACGCCGCCTTCGCCCGCCTAGAACGGTGGTTGCGCGACTTGGATACACTGGCCAGAACCCGTTACACCGAAGTGCGTTGGCACATTTTTAGCGACCACGGCATGGCCGACACCCACACCTGCAGCCGCATGATGCCCGAGTTCCAAAAACTCGGCCTGCGCTACGGCAAAGATTACGCCGCAGCGTGGGATTCCACTATGGCACGCTTTTGGTTTCCGGGTGGCGCAGCCATCCGCACTCAGGTCGAAACCTGGCTGGCCGCGCGGCCCGAAGGCCGCATCGTCACCGAAACCGAGCTGGATCGCTGGGGGTGCCTTTTCCCCGACCGGCGGTACGGCGAACTGTTTTACGTGCTCAACGAAGGGGTGATTTTTGCCCCCTCATTTATGAACCAACGCCGCGTGCCCGCCATGCACGGCTACGCCCCCGATCTGCCGCACTCGCGCGCCTGCTGGCTGACCAGCCACGCGGTCGCCGAACCGCCCGCGCGCATCGAGGGAATTTACCACGTGATGCGCGCCGCCGCCGATCGGGTTGCCAAGATTACCGACATCACAAACTGAAAGCCACTAATACGATTTAACGCTCAACTTTAACCGCGATGAGCGGGTCTGCGCCAGACTCGCGTACCCCGGAAAATAACAAACCCGCCGGGCTAGGATCGGCGGGTTCGGCAAAAACCTAACGAAACTTCTGGGACTTAACTTTTAGTAGCCCTCGGAAATGGCAGCCTCTAAGTCGGCGGCACGTTGATGACTGCGCTTGGACTTCATCATTCGTGCACGGCGTTCCAACATGCGATCGAGTTTATCGATCAACATGGCGATCGCCTTATGGCATTCGTCGGAGGACACCGATACATTACAATCCGGCCCTTGAATCTGCAGGTGGCCTTTGGCGGTGAAGCGCTGGGCCACGGCTTGCTTCGGGTCGCATTCCAGTTCTACGCGGATACGGCTGATACTCTCCTCATGACGGAACAGGCGTTCCGCTTTTTCTTGAACAAAGGTTTTAAGGGACGGTGTTAGATCGAGATGGATACCTGAAACGATCACTTCCTGTTTATTATTTTGTCTATTCATGACTGCGGTATGTTTTTGGTTAGACCTAGCCTGAAATTGGATGCCTTCTCGGCATTATGTCGTCGCTAAGCAACGAGCTTACTAAGTACTCAGCCGTCGTCGTGACGGGGGGCTCTTCCGGTATTGGAAAATCGTTCATCGAGCGTGTGGCCAAGCTGCACAGCGGAGTGCCCATTTGCAATCTTTCACGACGTGTTCCGGACATAAATCTGAGTCAGCTTAACCTGCGCCAAGTTCCCTGCGATTTGTCGCAATCTTCAGCCCTCGCCGCAGCCGCTGCCGAGGTATTAATCTTTCTGAAGGAAGTCGCTCCAAGCGGGCCGGTTCTGCTTATCAACAACAGCGGCTTTGGCGCCTACGGCCATTTTCCCGAGCCTAATTTAGCGCACCAACTGGAAATGATGGACGTGAATATGCGCGCCGTCGTCGACCTGACCGGGCAGTTATTGCCGGTTTTAAAGCAACGCGGGGGCGCGATCATCACGGTGGCCTCCACCGCCGCCTTCCAGCCCACCCCGTACCTCGCCACCTACGGCGCCACCAAGGCGTTTGTGCTCCACTGGAGCCTCGCCCTCAACGAGGAGTTGCGTGGCACCGGCCTGCGAACCTTGGCGGTTTGCCCCGGCCCCACCTCCACGGAATTCTTTCGCCGCGCCGGCCTTAAAAAAGGGTCCGTCACCGATTCACTCGGGCAAACCACCGAGCAGGTCGTCAACGAGTCGTTGCGGGCGCTGGCTGCGGGCAAAGCCCTCGTCGTCACCGGCTGGAAAAACAAACTGCTAACATCCTTCTCTGGCCTGCTGCCCAAAACGTGGGTCACGCGCATCAGTGCGGTCGTGCTGGCGCGCTGGCGTCTGGCCAAGGCCACCAAATGAGCCCGACCGATCCCGCCGCGCAGGCGAACGCAGGAGCACCCGCAGCTCCTGTGCCCCCCGCGTCCCTCCCGACTCCGCCCCTGCCGGTGGATTTCCCCATACGCGCCTGCGCGTGGCCACCCCGGCGCGCCGAGCCCCGCGAAGGCACCGTGCGTTTGATCGCACCCGATGAGTTGCGCGCCTGGATCGTGCACGAGGACGACCGCCTCCTCGTACTCTCCAAGCCCGGCGACGTGGTGTGCCACCCCTCCAAGGCCGGCCCGTGGTCGAGCTTGGTGGGCGCGGCGCGCGAAAACACCCAACTGCCCACCGTCCACCTGGTGTTCCGCCTGGACCGTGAAACCAGCGGCATCATCCTGCTCGCCAAGGACCCCAAAATGGCCTCCCGCCTGCAAAAAGCGGTGCAGGAGCGGCGCGTCACCAAACGTTACCAGGCAATAACTTGGGGCGAGTTACCTGAACCGGTGACGGTTAACCAACCGCTGGGCGTCGATCTGCACAGCCCGGTTTTTGTCAAAAGCGCGGTGGTGCGCAGCGGCGACATGGAGGCCAAGGACTCGGTCACGCACTTCACCCCGGAAGCGGTGGCCAACGGGTTCTCGTTGGTTCGAGCCGATCTGGAAACGGGTCGTAAACACCAGATCCGCGCGCACCTGCAGTGGCTGGGGCACTCGGTCGTCGGCGACAAGATCTACGGGCCGGATTCGCGCTGCTACCTCGACTTCATCGACCACGGCTGGACTCCCGCCTTGGCCGACAAACTCCTGCTTGACCGCCAGGCGCTGCATTGCGCCGAAATCGGCCTGGAGGCGGCGGGCTTGCCCTTCACCTTCCGTGCGCCAATGCCGGCGGACATGCGCGCGTTTTGCGCGGAGCGGATGGGGCTTGCGGTGGACGGTGCGCCGGCCTGACCGGTAGCTGAACCGAACGCAACGCAGCCAGCCGTTTGGCGCGTAACCCCCAGAGCTGCCGTCAACTACACGAAATGCGCCCGTTCCCACCGCGGGCCGTAAAAAAAAGCCGCTCAAGTTTGCACGGGTTTGTGCCGATATCTCTCTTGAACCCAAACTAGGATGGAACTGTGAAAACTAACACTGAACCACCCTCCCATGACCGCCCAATTAAGGCAGTCGTGCGGATTTGTAAGAATCCGTACGACTGCCAATCGGATCGGTACGCCCGCAGCCTGTATATTAGTTACGATCATGGCGGCCAACGAGGCCGCCACTCGAGTCGACGCTTCCCTGCCTTACTTGCTACAAGATGCGCCTCAGGCCCTGCGTTTTGCCCAGACACCAACGACGTTGCCGCCACCCGTGCGGCCGTGGGAATCACTCCCCCTGGCTCCAGCGCCAGAGAGCGAGCCATCCTCGGCCAAAAATCCGGACGACGCCACCGCCCCACCCAGCACCCCCCAACCCGAGCTTGTGATCGTCCCACCGACTCCCAAGCCACCTCCCCAACCCGAAGGCATAGAACTCGTTCCGGACGCGTATTCCCCCCGTACCAACATACGGGTCGACGACATCCTGCCGTTTTTTATGCCCCCGTCCAACCCGGTCAGTCGAGCAACCTATGAGTTGAAATGAAGTCCTCTGCCTCACTGCCCTGGTTTTTGCTCGCCACCCTGCTGTCACCGGTTGCCGCCCACGCGGAAGCGGCAGCGGCAGGCCATGGCGAGTCGCATGCCCCGCCGCCGGCTGAAAAGCCGGCGGCGCAGGCTTCATCCGAACAAATCGAAAATGAGGAACGTGCCAGCCTGCTTCGCATCGGCGCGGCCAAATTGGCTGCCGGCGACGGCCCCTCCGCGCTGATCGCCTACCGGCAAATTGCCACCACCGCCCTCAACGACGAGGAGGAAGTCGTCGCGCTGCTCGGCCTGGCGCGTGCCCACCGTCTCACCGGTGACGGCGTTAAAGCCGCCGCCACCTACGAGCATTTGCTTAAAAACCACCCCGACTGCGCCGAGTTGCCCACCGCACTACTGGAACTCGGCCGCACCCTGCGCGACCTCGGCAGCCCCAAGCTCGCCATGGCGCGCTTTTACTCGGTGATCAATTCCACCCTCAAGCTGCCAGAAGCGGAGTCCGAGCGATACCGGCGCATCGTGCGAACCGCCCAGTTCGAAATC
Organism: Rariglobus sp.; assembly: GCA_044338095.1. GTDB lineage: Bacteria > Verrucomicrobiota > Verrucomicrobiia > Opitutales > Opitutaceae > Rariglobus. The sequence continues at coordinate 8,061 of JBIIMH010000040.1, forward strand.
GCCGAAACCCACCTGGCGATGGGCAACTACCCGGAAGCCGTGCGCTTTTTCAACCGCCTTGACCTGCTTGATTTGGCCCCGGCCGACCGCGCCCGCGCCCGCTTCAAAGCCGCCCAATCCCGCATCTACGCGGGCGACAAAACCGGCGCGGTGACCGCCCTGACCGTCTTTATCGGTCAAGACCCCAACGACACCAACGGCCCCGAAGCGCGCTTCCTGCTCGCCCAACTCCTCGGCGAACTCGGCCGCCGCGACGAATCACTGCGCGTGACCCTCGACCTGCTCAACAATGAGCGTGCCCGCGGCGACAAAAGCGGCACATGGCAGACTTGGCAGCGCCGAACCGGCAACCAACTCGCCAACCAGTTTTACCAACAGGGCGAATTCGCCTCGGCGCTGCTTGTTTACCGCTCGCTGGAAGCACTCGACCCCACCCCCGCCTGGCGCGTCCCCGTGCTTTATCAACTCGGGTTGTGCTTGGAGCGCCTGGATCAATCGCTCGCCGCAACCGAGGCCTACGGCAAAATCCAAAAATTGGCGGGTGAAACCCCGCCGGCGAATCTGGCCGACATCGTGCGCATGGCGGCGTGGCGCAGCACCCAGATTGCCTGGACCCTGTCCACGCGTAACCAAATCCGAGATTTAGGCCCCGTCCCCCCTCCCATTACGCCCCCCCTTTCCCAATGAGCCTTGCCGACACCCTGACGCACCACCTCGCCCTGTGCGACGAACTCCACCAACTGTGCTTGGAGGAAAACCGCATTCTTAAACAACAACGACACGCTCCGGATGCCGAGTGGCGCGAGCGCAAGCTGGCGCTGGCGGTACGCTTCGAGGCCAGCCTCGCCTCGTTGCGCGCCCGTCCTAGTGCGGTCGGTGAACACGGCGGGGATTTACTCGAGCGCACCAAACAACGCTCGCTGCAAATCCTCCATCTGGACCGCGAAAACGAGCAATTGCTGCTGCGCTGCAGCCTGGCCCCCGCACGGCCCGAAACACCCCAGCCCATCTCGACAGCCGGCGCGCTCCGCGCCTACGGCCGCAGTGGTTAAGCGTAGATTGCTTCACGCGAGCGCCGGCAGAAAAACGCAGCAGGCACAGTCCGTGCCATTGGCGCGCAAGGCGATCGGCCGGGCGCGACGTGTGGCGTTGCTTTATCCCGCGTGCCAAGATCCACGAAAACGGGCGCAAAACCGCCGTTCCAATCACTCACAATAGATGTCACTGCCGACTAGTTCGGATCGCCCTCGTTCTCCCAGGCCTCAATGGCCTTGAGGTCCGCCT
>JBIIMH010000442.1:0-2509 GCA_044338095.1 Rariglobus sp.
AGCTTTTACAAAGAGCGCGCGAGGAGGGAAATCCGGCCTAGAACGGCCGAAAGGCAAATTCCTATCGGGACTCTCCTGATGCTGCGCAACGGATCGGATATGTCCCGCATTTCCCACCAATTCGGAAGCCTCCGGTCGTGCTTCCTGGCCTGGATGAAGGGTTTGTTGGCCTTGATGGCTTGGGCCAGCACAGGATCAGGCGCTGCGCAGGATACCTTCCGGCTAGAGTTTCGTCCTTCGGTGGCTTTGGAGCGCGAGACCGTGGCGGGACGTGTGATGCGCCTAGACACCCTGCTTTCGGGGTTCGCGGTGAAAAAAGCCGATGGGACCTGGTTGGAGTCGCGGGACTGGTTTGCGTATCTGAGCCTCCTGGGCGGCAAGACCGCCGCAGAAGGCACTGGCATCCCGGTCGGGCGTTACACGGCCTTGCGTTTCCACATCGGCGTGGATGAGAAGACCAACAAAACGGACCCGCATGTCTTCCCGCCGGAGCATGCGCTCAACCCGTAGGTGAACGGCCTGCACTGGGGGCTCATGGGCGGGTTCATTTTCATGGCCCTGGAAGGTCGTCGGGGGGCTGACGGATTCTCGTATCACCTCGCCAACGCACCGCACCGAACAACGGTGGAACTGCCGGTGGAGTTTGAAGGTGGGCGGCCCATGACGATCTCCGTGGATCTCGATGTGGCGAAGGTGTTGGAAGGACTCACCGAGACATCAACGCACTCCCGCGAGGGCGACCCGACCGCCGCGAGAATGAAGGCGAACCTCGAAAAAGCCTTCCGCGCGACCCGCGTCAGCTACGATCTGTTTCAGAAACGCCTCGCCGAGGCTGAGGCCGCCGCGCCGCCGATCACGGAGCGTTTTCCGCAAGTGAAACTGCCGCCGATGAGCGAGGCAGGCATCGATCTCGGTCGCAGGCTTTTCCATGACGCGCGTCTCTCGATCAATGGCACGCAGTCCTGCGCCTCGTGCCATGATCAAAAGCTCGCTTTCGGCGATGCGCGTCGTTTCAGCATCGGCGCGGAGAGTCAGGTGGGCAAAAGGAATGCCATGCCGCTGTTCAATCTCGCCTGGGGCGCTGGTTTCTTCTGGGACGGTCGGGCGGCCACGCTCCGCGAGCAGGTGCTCGTGCCGATTCAAGATCACGCCGAGATGAACGACACGCTGCCGAACGTCATCGCCAAGCTGCAAAACGAGCGCGAAGCATTCCAAAAAGCCTTCGGAACGCCCGAGATCACGGCAGATCGCATCGCGGCGGCACTCGAGCAGTTTTTGCTCACGCTCATTTCGCAGGATTCAAGGTATGACCGCGCCGCGAAAAAGATCGCGGATCTCAGCGAGAGCGAAAAACGCGGTCTGCAGCTCTTTGTGAGCGAGTTTGATCCCAAACGCGGCATTCGCGGGGCGGACTGCTTTCACTGCCACGGCGGCGCGTTGTTTGTGAGCAGTCAGTTTGCGAACAACGGCCTCGAACTCGCCGCGGAGGACATCGGACGCATGGCGGTCACGAAGAACGCCGCGGATCGGGGCAAATTCAAGGTGCCCAGCCTGCGCAACATCGCCCTGACCGCGCCCTACATGCACGACGGGCGTTTCGGCACGCTCGAGGAGGTCGTGGAGCACTACAGCAGCGGCGTGCGTCGCGGCGACACGCTCGATCCGAACCTCGCGAAGCATCCCCAAGCGGGAATCCAGCTCTCCCCGCAGGAGAAGGCCGACCTTGTGGCCTTCCTCAAAACACTCACCGACGAAACTTTCACTCAAACCGCCACCGCCGTCCCACGATGAAACGCATCTTTTTTCTCACCACCCTGCTCCTCAGCGGCCTCGCACGGGCTGATCAGAACACGCATGCTAAAAACGATGCGTTTTACGCCGAAGCCGCGCGATTGGCCCCCCCTTCAAGCCGACCGCAAAACAACTTCTGGCGCCCTCGCCGCAAGCGGTCGGCGCGCTCGGCTCCTGGAGCCCCATTATTCCCTGGACGCCGCACATTCCCGTGACATGCGCGCAGCTTCCTGACGGCCGCATGCTGACATTTTCCGCGAGCAACCGCACCAACTTCGCCGGGCCCCCGCGCACCTTCGCGGCCACATGGGACTACCGCACGGGGGAATTCGTGGAGTACAACCTCGTCGGCCACCAAATGCTCTGCGGCGCTACTTCGATCCTGCCGGACGGCCGCGTAGCGATCAATGGCGGCGAACGCGACGGGTATTTATTCAGCATCTTTGACTGGCGCAACAACACCTGGACCTCGCAGGAGAGAATGAACGATCCCCGCTGGTACAACACCAGCGTGGCCCTGCCGGATGGCCGGATCTTCACAGCCAAGGGCCGCGACCTCACCTCCTCCGAGCGCTGGACCAGCGGCACCGGCTGGCAGCGCTACACCAGAATGAATTGGGCGGTGCCGAGCTTGCCAGACGGATCGCCACAGTTGGAGGGCGATCTGTTTCCGCTGCTGCACCTCGAATTGACTCAAATGAAAAGACACCGAGCGGGT
>JBIIMH010000441.1:0-2509 GCA_044338095.1 Rariglobus sp.
GGTTCCCCCGCCGCCTCGACCGCCTTGGGCGCGATCAGTGTGCGCCAGCCCGGACGCTCGGCCTGGTGGCGGCGGACCCGCTCGGCCATCTCGGCATCGCCCGGGTCGGGCCGGTAGGTGGCGACAAAAACGACGCCGTCGCCCCAGTTGGAGGCGAGCTCGACTGCGCGCCGGCTTTTTCCGCTGCGCACCGGACCGGTTAAAAAGGTGATGTTAGCCATGGTTTTTCCTCGGTTATCCACTGCACGCGCCCGGCGACACTGCCGCAGGGAAGGTCTTTGATCGCAAAACCCGCCGCGCGGTAGGTCGCGACGAGATGACGGTGAATCTCCACCGACTCCTCAAACGTCTGTACCCGTTCGCGGTCCTGAACAAAAATTCCCTCCCACGGCGGGGCCATCAGCAACACCGGCACATAGGCCTCCAGCCCCGCGCTCAGCGAAGCCCACGGTTCGCGGCCGCGGTGCCGCAGGTAGGCGCTGATATCCGGCAGCCCCCGGTCGAAAAAGCACAGGGCCGCTTCCGCGCCCGCCGCCAAGTCGGCCCGCATGCGCCGTTCGCATTCGCGGGCAAAGCCCTCGATGTCTCCCCAGGGCGTGAGCGTGCCGCCGCAGTCGTGCTGCTCGCAGATGAGCGCGCGCGCCAGTTGCCGCCGCCCCTCGGCCAGCCCGACTTCGAGTTGGCGAAACACCGCCCGTCCCTCGGCGATGAGCGTGCGGTTGGCCAACCCATAAAATACGCCCGCCACTTCCAGCCCGGTCGCCAACGTCGGGTGCACCTGATGCGCCGCCGCGAGCAGCGCCCACACTCCCGCGCCGACCAGCGCCACCAGCCCGAGCGCCAGCAGCGCGCCCTTGGCAAAACGCGCCCGCGCCGCGCCGTTGTTGAGCCGGCGCTCGCCGGCCGAGATCATTTTGCCGAAACCCACCACCGGATGCGGCAGCCAAGCCGGATCGCCAAAAAGCAGGTCGAGCCCGTAGCCCAGCCCGAGTGCTAGCGGGGTCATGCAAACACTCCTTTCGCCACACGTTGCCGCACCGCCGCGACCAACTGCGCATCAGCGGCCGGACCTTGGGTGGCCACCCGCACCGCCTGCGGGCCGGGCCCGCGGAAGTTGCTCGCATCACGCACCAACATTCCGTGCTCACGGATCAACCAGGTTTTGAGCGCTGCGGCCGAACCGGCTCCCGGAGGCAGTTCAAACAGCCGGAAGGTGGTCGTGCTCGGGTGCACGGTCACACCGGGGATTTTCGCCAATGCCCGGCCAAGGCTTTCGGCGTCGGCCAGCATCGCATCCAAGGGCAACGTCAGCGCCTCGCTGTGATCGAGGCAGTAGTTGCCCGCCGCGAGTGCCAGGCAGTTAACCGCCCAGGGCACCAGACCGTTGGCGAGACGCAGACGCAGCCCGGGCTTTGTCACCAGATAACCGAGACGCAGCCCGGGCAGCCCGTAGATTTTGGTCACCGAATGCACCAAAATCAGGTTCGCCCGGCTGGTGGCATCTTGGGCGGTGAGCGGCACGGTGGCGCCAAAATCGGCGTAGGCCAGATCGACCACAAACACCGTTCCAGGATGCGCGTCGATCCACGCCAGCAGCGGCTCGCGGGCCAGCACCGCGCCGGTCGGGTTGTTGGGATTGCACACCCAGAGCAGTTCGCAGTCGGCCGGCAGTGGCTGCAGTGCCGTTGACCACGGTGCGAAATGCACGGCATGGCGGTTCAGGCGGGCGGCGTCCTCGTATTCCGAAAACGTCGGTGTCAATACCCGGGAACGGGCACCGCCGGGGCGCACGTTGGAGCTGAAGTTAAGCCGCACCGCGTCCCCGTGTTGATAAGCGTCGTCTCCGTGTCCGTGCAGCATGGCGTACGCAAAAAATCAGAGGCCGAGGTAGCGGCGAATTGACGACAAATCCAGGTGAGCGACGACGTGGTCGGCCATCGCATCGTAGACGCGGCGGCGTTTTTCCATCCAGGTGTAATCGGGCGGGCGGTGAGCCGTGATGCCGGCGGCGCGGGTCAGGCGCAGGCGGGTCTCCGGCGCCTCGAACCAGCCGTGCTGGTAGGTGCCCCAAACTTGCCCGACGCGGTGGCCCTCGGGGCGGGACTGGTCGCCGTCGATCACGGTCTGCAAGGCCTCGCAGGGCGCGCTTGCGGCGGTGCGCCCCATGTGGATTTCGTAGGTCGTCCAGCGCCGGCCATCGCACTCGGTGGTGACGGGGCGGACGATTTTCGGAATCTCGAAATGGGTAACCACCGGCAGCAGGCCGAGGCCGGGCTCGTCCCCGGCGTCGCCGGCCACTCCGGCGAGATCGACCAGGCGCTCACCGAGCAGTTGATAACCGCCGCAGATGCCGACCACGGGCAGGCCACGGCGGGCGGCGGCGAGTATGGCGTCGGCCATGCCGCTGGCGCGCAACCAGCGCAGGTCGGCGATCGTGTTTTTGGTGCCCGGAATGACGATGGCGCGGCAGGCGGCCAGATGCGCCGGATCGGCGATCCAACGGGTGCGC
>JBIIMH010000443.1:0-2507 GCA_044338095.1 Rariglobus sp.
CCAGTCTGCTTTGATGCAATCCTGGCCCGGTAATCCTGAGCAGACTGGAAGTCTGCGCTACTTTTCGACCCGTTACTTTCCTGCTTCGTCCGCGCTCCGCCGCGGTGTGTCGCTGATAATGTCGACGAACCTGTGAATTCGTGGTTTAAAAACCATGAAGTGGAGGCGATTTTTACGGCAAGCGCTTGTTATTAGGGTTGACGGGTTTCTTGGCGGTACCATTCTGCGTGGCTGCTCGGTGGGGTACCCCGTCCCAACTTCACCACTCGCCTCAGCGGCCGTCATTCGATCCGCAACGTTGGGGACGGACTTTGGTTGCGGCCGGTAACTGTCTTGCTGCTAAATTTCCATGAAGCCCTCTTACCCCGAGTTTACCCCCACCGACGCGGACCAGCGTCTGGACGGCTGTATCGAGCAGCTGAGCGGGTCGCTTCACGGGTTTCGTTCCTTGGCAGACGATTTTCCCCTGCGTATCCCGCACCCTTTGGGTTGCCGTGCCACGAGCACTGTCGCTAAATTTGCCTCTGACCGACATATCCAGCCTAGCCTGCGGTTGGCGGGTAGCGACTGCGAGACCGATCCGCTGGCCAGCTTTGCCCGGTCCGAAGCACCCCGCAACGCGGCCCAAGCGTCCGCTTATTCCAAGGTTTTTACCGACGCCGAAATCTCGGGCCGGCAACAGAGCGGCATGAACTGCCGGCAGGGGATGCTCCCCGCTAAACCAACCCGTTTTACGGTCCCTCCCAGGGGTTACCGGTTATCCGACGTTAAGGCTCCACTGATGCGCGTGGAAAGCCTCGTGAACGAGTGGCAGGTTGTAACCGTTATCGCCGAGGACGACGGGGTCTGCTTCAAATTGACCGATTTGGATGCACGCCAAAACATCACCCTGCGCGTTTCGTTGATACGGTCCTCGCTGGTGGCCGTCGCCCCCGGGCGGATCACCGCCTGGGAGTTCACTGGCCGTCAATTGGTGTGCTCTTTTTATTGTGAGGCCATAAAGCTGGTCAACCTGAACATCCGCACCGGAGTGGCCCACCTATACAAACGCGGCACCCACGGGTTTGGCAAACAACTCAACATTCACTGCGTGATTCCGGCCGACACCAACCTCAGAGGTAGGTTTCTCTTCGTGGCGCGTCAGCTATCTCCGCGTGAATTGCTCTCTACCCACGGGATCAAAGTAGGGAATCTGCTTCATTTTTATGGTTTTGCGCACTTCGAACCACTTGGGGCGGCCAAAGTGAAAGATGTCTATAAGGATAGTATAATTGTCGGGATCACTACGATCTACAATCCATTTTACGTCGGTATTTATACTCGCAACGCGGGTGGTGTGATTTTTTTTAACTCCCCCCTTATTCACGCCAATAATTATAAAGTGCGCCATGAACGATACCGGACGCTTCCGTCGGATTCGATGGATCTGAACACCGTATCGAATACAACCGTAAATGATGACGCATTTGAACTGGATACGGTATGGACGGCCCTCTGCGTCGAATTGCGAAGGGAACTGGACGTGGTTTCCTTGACAAATAATGGTTCTTCGCCTGAAAATCCGCTTCGTAATACCCCGACCTGCAAGAATACTAAACCCTGAGATAAGGTAGTAAATTCTTCTCGTAAATACTATTCTGTAGAATCGACCTGTTATCCATGCATCATCGTAAACAAACCTGTGGGGGCTTTGCTTTGTTAATCACCGTGGTGCTCACGGCTTTTTTGGTCCTTATCCTTGTATCGATGTCCTCCTTGGTTCGCGTGGAAACACAGGTGGCGAGCAACACCCAGCGTCTGCAGATAGCCCGGCAAAACGCGCTAGTTGGCCTCCAAGTAGCCCTGGGCCAATTACAAAAGTATGCCGGTCCCGATCAACGCGTGACGGCCCGGGCCGACCTTACCGCTACAGCGATCAATCCTTATTATACAGGAGTTTGGGATGCCGGTGCCGCCGCCACTGCCGCCGGTGACGTCCGCACGCGCACCGCTGCCGAAGAAAACGCCGGCCGCCTTAATCGCCTCCTTCCGAGTGTGTGGTTGGTGAGCGGCAACGAAGCCAACCCGGACTCCAATCCGATCTTAATCAATCAAGCGACTACCAATACGCAAATGGCGCAAATCGGCGAGCCCGTCACTTTGGTGAAAGCCACCGGAACAGGTACCAGTGGCCAAGTCGTCGTGCCTAAAGTGAAAATCATTAGTGATCAGGTGCCTGGCTACAGCGGCCAACAAACGGTCGGCAACTACGCGTACTGGGTGGGTGACGAAGGCGTGAAAGCCAAACTCAACGTGGTCGATCCCTATACTCCCCGGCCCGCTATTGCTAATGCCGACGCATTTACACCCACCAGCCAGCAATCTTACTATCGAGGTGTATCCGCCCAACGCTTCGGAGTGGAAGCCGTGGAGGATGCTCCGTCGGCTTCGACCCAACTTGCTGATCTCTACAAGCCCACGGCCGACACCGAGGACTCCGCCACCTTACTGCGGAATTTAAATAATAT
>JBIIMH010000041.1:0-9320 GCA_044338095.1 Rariglobus sp.
ATGTCGGCCTCAGTGAAGAAATCAGGCGCGCCGTGTGGGCCGTAAAGCACGCCGATCTGCCATTCGCGGGTCAGCGGGGGCTGGATGGCGGCAGGCAGGCGAAGGTAGCGCAGACTTCCAGTCTGCTTTTCGGATGCAGGCTGGAAGCCTGCGCTACTCCGGATGCGCAGGACGTCGCCGGTGCGCAGGGCGCGGCCGGAGTGTCCGCCGAACAGGCCGAGAGTGAAAGTGGACTTGCTGCCGAGGTAGTCGGGCACGTCCAGACCGTGGCGAATCGCGAGGTAGGTGCGCAGCCCGGGGCCATCGATCGAGCCGATGCGCAGCGTCTGGCCAGCGCGGATACGGAAGGCGCGGTGGGTTGCGACCGGTTTGCCGTCGAGAGTGGCGGGCATGTGCGCGCCGGTGAGGGCGACGACGGCGGAGGTGTTAAAGCGCAGCGACGGGCCGTTGACGGTTAACTCCAGTCCGGCGGCAGTGTCGGGGTTGCCGACCAGGCGGTTGGCCAGGCGGAACGAGAGGTTGTCCATCGGGCCGGAGGGCGGCACGCCGACGTCCCAGTAACCGATGCGCCCCGGGTAGTCCTGCACGGTGGTTTGGGTGCCGCCTTCGAGGACTTCGATGGTCGCGGGCGTGTAGGGCAGCGTGGCGAGGTATTTGGTGGTGACGGCGCCGGCGCGGAAACCTTCGCTGGCAATGATCTGGCGCAGGTAAGGCAGGTTATTTTCCAGACCGTAAACGCGGGTGTCGGCGAGCGCTGCGTCGAGGCGGGCCAAGGCGTCGGCGCGGTCGGTGCCGCGGACGATGATTTTGGCGATCATCGGGTCGTAGTAGGCGGAAACTTCGCTGCCGGTTTCAACCCAGGTTTCGATGCGCGCGGTTTTGGGGAAAAAGACGTCGGTGAGGGTGCCGGCGGCAGGTTGGAAGTTTTTCCCGGCATCCTCGGCGTAGAGGCGGACCTGAATGGAGGCGCCGCACGCGGCGGGCGTGTAGGTGCGCAGGTCGAGTTCACCGGCGGCGGCGCGGATCATCCATTCGACGAGGTCAACACCGGTGACTTCCTCGGTGACGCCGTGCTCGACTTGGAGGCGGGTGTTAACTTCGAGGAAATAGAATTGGCCGGTGGCGTTGTCGTAAACGAACTCAACGGTGCCGGCATTGGTGTAACCGGCGGCGGTGCCGAGGCGGGCGGCGCAGGCGAGCAGCTCGCTGCGCTGGGCGGGTGTGAGGCCGGGCGCTGGGGTTTCCTCGACGACCTTTTGGTTGCGGCGCTGGACCGAGCAGTCGCGCTCGCCGAGGGCGACGACGTGGCCGTGTGAGTCGCCCAAAATTTGCACTTCGATGTGGCGCGCGTGCTCGACGAATTTTTCGAGGAACACGCCGCCGTCTTTGAAATTGTTTTGGGCGAGGCGGACGACGGAGTCGAAGGCGGTGGCGAGTTCGGCGGGTTTGCGGATGAGCGACATGCCGATGCCGCCGCCGCCGCCGGTGCTTTTGAGCATCACCGGATAACCGATACGGGCGGCCTCAAGCTGGGCGGTGGCGAGGTCTGGGAGGAGTTCGGTGCCAGGGAGGAGCGGGACGCCGTGGGCGCGGGCCAGGGCGCGAGCGGAGTGCTTGGGGCCGAGCTGGCGCATCTGCGCGGCGCGGGGGCCGATGAAGGCAATGCCGGCGGCTTCACAGGCTTCGACGAAGGCGGCGTTTTCGGAGAGGAAGCCGTAGCCGGGGTGGATGGCCTGGGCGCCAGTGGCGCGGGCGGCGGCGAGGATTTTGTCGGCGTCGAGGTAACTCTGGGCGGCGGGCGAGGCGCCGAGGTGGACCGCTTCGTCGGCTTGGGCGACGTGGAGCGAGTGACGGTCGGCGTCAGAGTAGACGGCGACGCTGGCGATCCCCATTTTTTTAAGGGTACGGATGACGCGACAGGCGATGGCTCCGCGGTTGGCGATGAGGACTTTGGTGAACACGGGGACGCGGAGGCGGAAAGGTTACACAGAGGGCACTAGAGGTGGCACGGAGGTCACGGAGTCGGAAGAGGAGTTTTTAACCACTGATGGGCACTGATGAACACTGATGTCGGAGGGCGGAGCAGAATGAATAAGAGAAAGATTAGGACCAGATGAGGACTTCGACGGGGGTGGGGTTGTAGGCGTTGCAGGGGTTGTTGAGCTGGGGGCAGTTGCTGATCAGGCAAACGACGTCCATGCGGGCGACCATTTCGACGTATTTACCGGGGGCGGAAACGCCGTCTTCAAACTGCAAGCCGCCGGTGGGCGTCACCGGGACGTTCATGAAAAAGTTAATGTTCGCCGGGATGTCGCGTTTGTTGAGCTCGAAGCTGGTCGCGCCGGGCCAGGTCATCAGGCCAAGGAGAAAACTCTGGCGGCAGGAGTGCATGTGGCGGGTGCCGTGGCCGTAACGGACGGTGTTGCTTTCGCAGGCGCACGCTCCGCCGAGCGTGTCGTGGCGGCCGCAGGTGTCGGCGGTGATTTCGACGAGGACGTTGAGTTCGTTGGAATAAAGCCGCGTGCCCGTGGTGAGGTAGATGCCGCCATTTTCGCGGATCGTGTCCTGGGCGCTGTAGCGTTCGCGGAAGTCGGCGGCGTTGTAAAACAGGGTGTCGGCGGCTTGGTTGCCTTCCAAATCGAGGATGCGGAGGGTTTGGCCGGCCTTGATTTCATGCATCCAGAAATCCCCGGCGGGGATCGTGCGACGGTAGATCGCGGCGGCGGGAGCGTGGGGGGATTCGGTGTAGATGAGGACGGACATGGAGGAGGCGGAGACAGAAGGGTTACACAGAGGGCACGAGAGGTGGCACGGAGGTCGCGGAGATGGAATTAAAGCGCGGCGAGTTCGGCGTTGTAGAAGGCGCGCTCGTTTTCGGGGCGGTAGGTCCGGCAGTAGTCGTCGGCCGGGGGAGGATCGCTGCGGTAGCGCTGGAGTTTTACGGGCTTGGGACCGTAGGCGGGCGACGTGTCCAGCGGGTGGTGACACGTCGTGAGGATGACGAGCAGGTCCATCTCGGCGCGCAGGTCGAGGTGGTCGCCGGCTTGAGCGTGGTTGGGAACGAAGGAGAGGCGGCCGGCGTCGTCAGTGGCGAGCTTGCTGAAGAAGTTAACGTTGGGGACGAGGTCGCGGGCGTTGAGGCCGTGTTTGCCCAGCTCGATCAGAAAGTGGTCGCGGGAATTCCGGTGCCAGGCGTTGCGCGCGGACTGGTAGGTTTTGGCGCCCCACTTTTGGGTGACGTGGGCGGCGGTGTCGTGGCCGCCGAGCGGGTCGTGCCAGCCGAGGGTGTCGCCGGTGATCGAGGCCAACGCACGGCCCATGTCGGAGACGAGAATGAAGCCGGTGGTCAATTTGGCGGTGTGCTGGCCCTTGAGGGTGTCCGCCATGTTATAGCGGTCGAGCAGCTCGTGGCGGTTAAAGCAGAGGAAGGAAACGTTGGCGCCGGCGTCGAGAGCGGTCAGGCGCAGCGTGTGGTGGCGGCGGAGCGTGAAGGATACGGCGGTGCCGCCGGGGAGGGTTTCCTCGGTGAGCAGGCGGTCGGCGGGAATCGGCCCGGGTTGCGGCACGGGGCCGGTGGGGCGGAAGGTGGTGAAAGAGGTGCCGGTGGCGGCGGGCGGGACAAGGAGCGGCATAAAAGTGTTACGTTTTTATTAAAACGTGTTACTGCAAGAACGATGCCAGCGGGAGCGGGAGGGCTAAAATAGCAGGATGAAAGAGGCAGAGCGCGGAGGGGACGCTTGGGCCGAGGGAGGGACCACCTCCGTGTGGTCTGGCTCGGTGCTGAAAAGTAGCGCAGACATCCCTGTCTGCATCGGGCGTTTGTCTGGAGTGGCTCGAAGCAGACTGGAAGTCTGCGCTACTTTAATCACAGCAGCGGCGGCAGGGTGGTGGCGGTTAGGTTGAGTTTGCCGGTGCGCACACCTCGGCAGGTGGTGAGTTCGTCGGCCAGGGTTTGCAGGTCGGAGGCTTTGCCCTGCACGAGGAGAACTTCCATGTAGTTATGGTGCTCCAGGTGCACGTGCATGCTGGTGACGATCATCAAAAAATACTTGTGTTGGATCGACGCCAGCCGGGATTGCAGGCCTTTGGTGGTGTGGTCGTACACCAGGCTGATCGTGCCAGCCACCGACTCGGTGCCGAGCTGTCCGGCGTAGTCCACCAAGCCGTCGCGGGCCAGCGCCGCCACCGCCTGTGAGCGGCTCGCGTAGCCTCGGTTTTTGACCAGCCCGTCGAGCTCATCCAGGAGGCTTTCGGGAAGCGAAACGCTGAAGCGGGCGAGGCGGTCTTTTTTTGCGGCGGCTGCAGTCATGGGAAAGGAAAGTTACACAGAGAACACGAGAGGAGGCACAGAGGTCACGGAGCAAATCGTCCGGCGACCTCTGGCTTGTCTTCTGGACTCAGAACATGCGGGCGTAGCGTTCGATTTCCCAGGCGCTGACTTGCTGGTGGTACTGGCGCCATTCTTCGGATTTGTAGGTGATGAATTCGTCGCGCAGGCCTTGTCCCAAAACTTTGGTGACAAATGGGTCGGCGGCGAAAGCCTTGACGGCTTCGTCCAGGGTGCGCGGGAGTTCTTGGATACCGCGCTTGGCGAATTCTTCGGGGCTGAGTTCGTAGAGGTTGTCTTCTTGCGGCAGGCCGGGATCGAGTTTTTCGCGGATGCCTTCCAGTCCGGCGGCAAGCGCAAGGGTGGCGGCGAGGTAGGGGTTGCAGGCGGAGTCAGCGTTGCGGCTTTCGCAGCGGCCGCCACCCATCGGCACGCGCACCGAGTTGGTGCGGTTGTTGGTGCCAAAACTGTTGAAAACCGGGGCCCAGGAAAAATAGCTCATCAGGCCGCGGCGAACGAGGCGCTTGTAGCTGTTCACCGTCGGCGCCATCGCGGCGCAGATCGCCGGGCCGTGGCGAAGGATACCAGCGATGAAGTGGTAGGCGACCGGGGTGAGGCCGAGGCCTCGCGGGTCGTCCTTCGGGTCGCACTTGAAGGCGTTTTTGCCGGTGGCGAGGTCGGAGAGCGACATGTTGAAGTGCGCGCCGTTGCCCGTCTTATCCGCGAACGGTTTGGGCATGAAGGTCGCCAGCAGCCCTTCCTCGGCGGCGTAGTGGCGGGCCATCATGCGGAAAAACACGTAGCGGTCGCACATCGTGAGCGCGTCGGAGTAGTTAAAATCAAACTCGAACTGGCTGTTGGCGTCCTCGTGGTCGAGCGAGTAGAGGTCCCAGCCGAGGTCGTTGATCGCAGTGGAGACCTTGTCGAGCCACGGGTAGCGGTCCATGAAGCCTTTGACGTCGTAACAGGCTTTGTTGAGGCGGTCGTCGGGGTTGGGCATCAGCAGGCTTTTGCCATCGGGACCGAGCTTCACGACGTAGACTTCGCACTCGATGCCGAGGTTCATGCCGAAGCCCAGGCTGGCGGCGTCAGCGAGGACCTTTTTGAGGGCAACACGGGTGTTAATCTCGTAGGGCTGGCCTTTGAACGTGTTGTCTGCGGGGAACCAGGCGACCTGCTTGTTCCAGGGGAGAACGCAGCCGCGGTCGAGGTCGGGCAGGGAGGCGATTTCGTCGTCGTTGGGCGACTGGCCGAGGCCGTCGAGGGCGTAACCGGTGTAGAGTTCGGAGCCGTGGGCGAAGTGCAAAAAGTGGTCGATCGGCACAAACTTGCCCTTGGGCACGCCGTGGATGTCCACGTAGGCGCCGACGACGTATTTGACGCCTTTGGCTTTGAGGTCGGCTTGGAGGGAGAGGATTTCGGAATCGGATTTCATGAAAATGCGGGGCGAGGTGAGATTCGGAGAGACGGAGAGACGGAGTTGCGGAGTGGTTACACAGAGGGCACGAGAGGTTGCACGGAGGTCACGGAGAGTACGGAGTGAAGTTGGGGCACGGCGGCTGCCCTGGGGGCGTGTTCGACGGAGGGAAGAGAGGCGCGACTAACGGGTGGCGGGGTTGGGGCCGTTGGTGAAATACGGGGTCGTCAGCGGGGCGTTTTCGCGCAGGGCGCGGCGGATGGTTTTGCTCAGGTCGGTGACGATCCAGCCGAACAGGCGTTCGCCTTCGGCAACCGTGGCGCGGCTGGGCGTGCCGGTGACGCCGTTCAAACTGGTGCGGTTAACCGGGTGCGCGAACACGAGCCCGGTGGTGCGATCGGGGTCGTCGGCCGTGGCGCATAACTCGGGGCGGGCGAGGGCGGGGGCGCGGGCGAGCATGAGCGCGGTCTCGGCTTGGTTGGCGTGCCAGTCGGCGGCGTCGGCGAAAAACGCTTCGCGCACCCGGGGGCTGACCTCGGCTGTGTTGAGCACCGCGACCATAAAGCCGTCGTGGCGGGCGCGCAGGACTTCGAGGGCGCAGCGCAGGGGCGCGGCGTTGGTGACATGGCTGTTAACCAAAAACAGGCGGCGCACGCCGGCGTGCCAGAGCCAGTCGCCCAGGTCGGTGACGAGGCAGATCAGGGTTTGTGGCGAGAGCGCGAGGGTGCCGGGCCAGCGGTGGGAATGGCCGAGGGAACAGCCGTAGGCGAGCGGCGGGAGCACCGGGACGCCAGTGGCGGCGGAAACCGCGTTGCAGACGTCGTTGGCGAGAGCCGTGTCCATGCCGGTGCCCAAGTGAGGGCCATGTTGCTCGGTGGCGCCACAGGGCAGGAGTACGGCGTCCATGCCGTCCGCGATGAGGGCGCCGATCTCGGGCCACGTGAGGTGGTCCCAGAGGACGGGCGTTTTAGCAGTGGCGGGCATGGAGCTGATGAGAAAAAGGGGGCGAACGCGGAAGGTGTCTCGCGAAGCGGGAGGGGAGCGAAGGTTCGGAGGAAGGGAGGAGTAGGTTGCGGGGCTTTTGAGTTCGGGTCTTCGCTTCCTTCGCCCCCTTCGCGAGACGATAGTTTTTGGGCGTTACTCGACGTCGTCGCCGATCTGGGTGAGGCGGGTGATCGGCAGGTGCTCGGAGGGCGCGTGGAGCTTCGGGTGGATTAACTCGTCGAGGCGGCGACGCGTGGCCTGGAATTCGGGGGACTGGAGCTGGTCGAGGCTGCGGGGGCGCGGAACGGGCACCTCGATCACCTCATGGATTTCGCCGGGGTTGGCTTTGAGCACGATGATGCGGTCGGCGAGCAGGATGGCTTCATCGAGATCGTGGGTGATGAAGAGGATCGTCACGTCGACGTTGCGCCAGATTTCCAGCAGGTGGGACTGCATCTGGGCGCGGGTCTGGGCATCGAGCGCTCCGAAGGGTTCGTCCATCAGCAGCACGCGAGGGTTGGGCGCGAGGGCGCGGGCTATGGCCACGCGCTGCTTCATGCCGCCGGAGAGCTGGTGCGGGTAGTTGTCGGCGAAGTTACGCAGGCCCACCAGGTCGATCCACTGGCGGGCTTCGCCCTCGGCTTCACTGGCGGGCCGGCCAGCCATTTCCAGGCCGAACATGACGTTACATTTAACCGTGAGCCACGGGAACAGCGTGTAGCCTTGGAAAACCATGCCGCGTTCGGGCGAAGGTCCGCCGGTTTCTTTGCCATCGACGAGCATGCGGCCGGAGCTGGGTTCATCGAGGCCGGCGATGATGCGAATGAGCGTGGATTTGCCGCAGCCGGAGGGGCCAATGACGCAGACGAATTCGCGGCGGTGGATTTTTAAAGAAATGTCGCGCAACGCGGTGACGGGGCCCTTTCCGCTGGGGAACTGGCGACCAAGGCGGTCGATCTCCAGCACCACGGGACGCTCCTTGAGTTTGGCGAAGCGTGCGGCAACAGCCGGGGATTGCTGGAGGTAGTCGGTCGGCGAAGGCGAAGAGGTTAAAGCGGAGTGCGACATGGCGGGCGGAGGACGTGACTAGCGGGCTTCGGACTGCGGTCGATCGGGGAACAGCAGGACATCGCGGCCGGCAAAGAGGCGCTGGAAAAATGTGCGCACGCGGCTGGGGCGAGGGTTTTTCCAGGAAAAGAGGCGCTCGCCGATGAATGCGAGCAGCTGGTCGGTCGCCAGGCCGATGAAACCGATGAGCAGGATGGCGGCGTAAACGTTGTCAAAATTTCGATACTTGGCCTGCTGATTGATGAAAAAAGTGATGCCACTGCTCACCCCGACCACCTCGGCGACGATCAGGTAGGTCCACGCCCAACCGAGCAGGATGCGAAGGTCGCTGTAGAGATCGGGCAGGCTTGCGGGCAGGAGCACGCGCAGGACGAGCTGGCGGCGTTTCGCACCGAGGGTTTGCGCGGCCTCGATCAGGCCGCCGTCGACTTTACGCACGGTGTTGGCGACGACGAGGACCTGTTGGAAAAACGTGCCGATGACGATGATGGCGACCTTGGGTTCCAGGTGGATGCCCAGCACCGCAACCATCAGCGCACCGAAGGCGGGCGCCGGCATATAGCGGACAAAATCAACGAAGGGTTCTGTGAGGCGCGAGGCGGAGACAAACGCGCCGCAGAGAATGCCTAGGGGCACGCCGATGGCAGACGAGATGAGGAAGCCCCAGAAGATGGTCTTGAGGCTCATCGCGAGGCTCTCGTGGAGCCAGAGGTCGCCCTTAAGAATCGGCGCGGTGGTGAACGCGGTGTAAAGGGCGCGACCGACCGCGTGGGGCGGCGGCAGGTAAATGGGATTTGCGCGTTCGCCGGTGGGTGGGCGCACTCCGGCGGCCTGGGCGGTGGCGACTTCCTTGGCGAAATCCGCACGCGGAATCTGCAGGCCCGGTCGCATCCAGGAGACTTCGCCCGGCTCGATCACCTTGATGTTGGGGTGCCAGATGAAGGGCACGTAGCTGACGATGCTCCAGAGCAGGAGCGGAAGAAGAAAAGCCACGCCCCCGAGCAAACGCCGACGTGTCGGCGAGAGATCCTGACGGACGGCAAACCAGCGGGGGCGTGACATGGTGGTGGGGGGCGGTAGCGGGAGAAATGTCCTCTTTAGCTTAAGCGGTCTTAAAAGTAGCGCAGACTTCCAGTCTGCTCAGAGCAGAGATGCAGGCTGGAAGCCTGCGCTACTTCGTGCACTTGAGGGGCGCGCATCCAAAACTCGGGCGGCGCGGCTTACTTCTTTAGCGCGTCGAGGGTGATCGAGGCGTCGATGTAGGCGGCGGCGTTTTGCGACTCCTTGTAGACGCCGTTCTTCACGTTGAACTCGTCGGCGATTTTGGAGGAGCCGAGCACAGAGTCGAAACCGGCGGTCTTGGCGCTGAGGACCTTGGCGCCCTCGGCGAGCGAGAGGAACTTGGTGCCGGGCATGAACGAGGCGTATTCCTTGGCGTCCACACCGGCGCGGGCGGCCATGATCTTGATGCCGTCTTCCGCAGTTTTGGGATCGGCGAGGTAGGCGACGATCTTGTCCCAGACC
>JBIIMH010000050.1:0-8838 GCA_044338095.1 Rariglobus sp.
GTCTTCTTTGTTTTCTTATTTTCTACAAACTGTGCGTCGGCGCTCTGGCTCGGCTCTGTGATACACTCCGGCGGTCTGTTTTTCTACCTCGCAACCCACCGTAAACGTCGAGGAGCCTAAGGCATCATTTAAAACAACTAACAGTGAATGAGTTACGTGGAATTAGGGAGTGGACACCGTCGTTTCATGCTGAGCCTGGGTTTCGTGACGGTCCCGGCAGTTGAGGTCGAACCTTTAGAATTCGGCATTTTTAATCACAAAAAACGCAAAAACTCACAAAACCGGGCACAGGAATTCGCGCGGGGCGATTTTGCGTAATTTTGCGCCTTTTGCGGTTAACCTGCTTGGTGAATTCCCGTTCTCGTATGGGTTTTCGTTAACAAGCTTTCCAGGCCTTTTAACGCAAGGACGCTAAGGCGCGAAGTATGCGACAACTCGTTTTGAGCAAATGCTTTCTTTGCGCCTCTGCGACTTTGCGTTAAAGACCCGGTTTGATTACAAAAGAGTATTAGTCGGCCCTGATCGGTTAGTTACGTTGGTTTTCGAACTCGGACCAGCGGCCGATGAGGGCGGCGGAGGCGCACCAAAGGAGGAGGATGGCGGGGTTGTGGAACTGGAAATCCACCCACGCGTGCGCTGCGGTGATCACCAGCGCCAATACCATAAACATCAGGTGCGGGCGTAGGTGGGCTTTTTGTTTGCGCAGGTGGCGCACCGCCGCACCCACCATGGCAAGGAGTAGGGCGACGCCAACCAGACCAAGCTCCGCCAGGACTTGCACGTAGTCGTTGTGCGCATACTCCCAGCGCATCTTTTGCTTGGGGTTCCAGGGCACATTATAGATCTCCGGGTAGTGCCGTTGATAAACGGGGAAATAGTGGCGGAAACTGCCTGCGCCCCAGCCGGTCACCAAGTTGTCTTTGGCCATTTCGAGGGTCGCCGTACGCGCTAAAACCCGCGTGGCCACGGAGCTGTCGGTCTTGCCGTCCTGGATGAGCTTGCCGAGGCGGTTGAAGGATTTGTCGGTGTTAAGGAAATAAGCACCGAGGCCGATGAAGAGGGAAAAACCGAGGCAGAGCAGGGTGGTTACCCAGGGGCTGCGGCCTTCGCCGTCGGTGAGCGTGCACCGGATAACAAACGCGATGAAGGCGATGAGCATGAAGGCGAGCATCAACAGGGTGCCGGCGCGCGAGAAACTGAGCAGAACCCCGAGGCCGAGCACCACCGAGCCAAAGGCAAAAACGGGTGCCGGACTGGCCCGTTCAAGGCGGCGTTCGGCGCGGGCAAAGTGCCAGTACAACAGGCCCACGGAGAGCATCAGAACCAAGTTGAAATAGGCGCCGGCGTGGTTTTTGTAGATGATGGTGGAGAAGAAGTTACCTGCGGTATTGGCTTCGGTGAGGCCCCACAGGACGTGTTTGGCGTGGGTGACCCGTTGCAGGATGCCGATGATTGCCAGCAGAACGGCGTTGGCGATGATGATGGTGAAGAGGCGCTGGACGGCGGCGCGGCGGGTAACGCCCACCCACAGCGCACAGGTCAACAACCAGGCCGAGCCGTAGATGAGGAGCACTCGCCACGGGTTCATGTCCGCGAAGGGCGTCTCCATGCCGGTGGGCAGCCAAGCGATGTGATCGATGCGTTGCAGCCACCACGAGGTGCCGTCGCGCATGTAGGTCCAGGCAGGGTTGAGGGCTTGGATGAGGATGTAGCCGAGTAGCAGCAGACCGAGCCAAAAGAGGGGGAAGCGCACCAGCTTGGGCCACATGATCAGCTTGAAGTCGCCCTGGGGGGCGAGTTCGTCGCGGTAATGGCGGTTGGGCATGGCGATGACGAAGGCCACGACGGCCAGCCCCAGGCTGATGAACTGGCTCCAGACGTGCATGGTGCCGAGCGCCCAGGGCATAAAACAGAGCAGGCAGCCGGCGATGATAATCAGGGCGTTTTCCAGCGGGTGGAGGGCGGCGGTGGCGCGCATGTCGCCGCGAAATGCGCGTAGGCTGGCGGCCTGATGCCGTGAATGGGGCGGGTGGGATGAACGGGGGAGCGACACGGCGGCGGGCAAGGTTGTGAGTTAGTAGTTTTTGGGGTATTCGAAGCCGTTGGCATCGCTGAAAACGAGCAGGGCTGCCTCGATCTTGATGAGGCGCAATTTCAAGCCGCGATCAACCAGGTCGTTGATGCGGAAAACTTGGCCGTTGAGCACCACCCTGGGGTCGGCTGGGGTCAGGCGGACAACGGAGATGCGCAGGGCGTCAACGAAATCGATGATTATGGGGTTGGCGACGACTGCGGGAGGCGGCGGAGGAGCGGTGGGGCGTGCGGGCGGGGGGGGCGGAGGAGGGGTGGGGGCGACTGCGGGCGGGGTGGCGACTGCGAGGTCCAAACCGGCGATGGGCGGCAGTGCAACGGCAACCATTGGCTGGGTGGGTGGGACTGGAGCTCTGGAAACGGGAGCGGGGGGCTTGGCGACGACTGCCGGAGGGGGCGTTGCGGGGGCGGAAAAATAGAAAAAGCTCACTACCCCCACGCAGAGGAGCCCGAACACGCCGCCGCCGATCAGGCCGATGAGGGTGCGCGCGGCAAGGGGCGGAGGGCGCTTGGTTATGCGCACCTGCGGTTGGGCGCCGGTGTTCGCCGGTGCCGACGCGGGCGAGGGGGCCGCAGTCAATTCCACCGTGCGCTGGTTTTGAGCCTTTTTTAGGGCTTCATTGATAAGGCTCATGGTGGAAGGGGGGCGCAGGACAGGGGGCGATGCGGTTCAGATTGGGCGGGGGCGAGGTGTGCAGGCAACTTAACTTGTGCGGGAGTAGGAGCCGGGATGGGGCGGCAGAAGGGGGGGGCTCATTGCGTGAGGCGGCGCACGTCCTTTTGGGCGCGGCGAACGTCCCACCAGTTGACCTCGTCGGAGTCGCGGATGAAGGCGGCGAGCATGGCCTTGTCGCAGAGGTTGTTAATAATACGTGGGATGCCACGACTGTGGTGGTGGACGGATTTGAGCGCGCGGCGGGTGAAGGCGGGCCGGCCCATGCCGCCGGCCAGGGTGATGCGGTGCTGCACATAGTGCTCCACGTCGGAGAGGGTCAGCGGGTTTAGTTCGTAGTGAATGAGGATGCGTTGGCGGAGCTGGCGGAGCTCTTCGCGGGCGAGGACAGCTTTGAGCTCGGTCTGGCCCATGAGCACGATTTGGAGCAGTTTTTGTTGGTCGGTTTCCAGGTTGGAGAGCAGGCGGATCTGCTCGAGCACCTCGAAGGAGAGGTTTTGGGCCTCGTCGATGATGAGCACGATATCGCGGCCGCGCGCGATGCGCTCGAGCAGGACACGATTCATTTGGGCGACCAAGTCGTTTTGACTGCGCCCGAGTTTGGTTTCACCGAGCTCGGTGAGGATCGCCTTGAGCATCTGCGTCTCGGTGACGCGCGGGTTGAGGATGAGGGCGGTGTCGTAGCGGGCGGGATCGAGCTCGTTGAGGAAGCGGCGGCAGAGGGTGGTTTTGCCGCAGCCGACCTCGCCGATCAGCACGATAAAGCCCTTACGCTCGTGAACACCGTATTTGAGATGCTGGAGGGCTTCTTGGTGCGTGGGGCTGAGGTAGAGAAACCTGGGGTCGGGGGTGATGTTGAACGGCATTTCGTTCAGCCCGTAGTAACTCTGATACATGAGGATGGAAGTAGCTGCGGGCGCCGGGGAACGCACGCCGAAAGAACGGGGCGGGCGCGAAAAATTTTTGGGACGGCGGTGCGGGTGCGAGTATCACGAAAAACGATTGGAAAAAGCTTTCGCTGGGGCCGCCATCCGGTCTGTGTGGGGGCTGCGTTTTCGCCATGCCCATTCGTCAGATCATCGTCGTTTTTTACTTGGTGCTCTTCCTGAGTTTTGGGGCGGCCTCGTCGATGTTTTTTTGGCAGACGAGGCAGGAGTACAACCAATTGAGGCAAGTCGAACTGGCGACCCAGCGGCGCTTGGTGGAGGCCGAGGAGAGGTTGCGTGAGCAGGAACGCATGTTGCACCGGCTGCGCACCGACCCGGCCTATGTGGAGATGAAGATTCGCCAGCGCCTGGGTTACGCCCGGCCCGAGGAGTTTATCTTTCGCTTCGAGCAGTGAGCCGGGGCGCGACCGTTTGAACGACGTGCGCCTGTGCGGTGTGCCGGATGTCTTGCCGGCGGGCCCGGATTTGGCTACCTCGATCGGTTTCAACATGACTATTCACGATCAACTCGCCCAGTTCCTCGGTGCCGCTCCAGACGTGAGCGGGGCCCTTTTTATCGCGTCGACCGCCACCGTGGTGGGCGATGTGCGGCTGGGCAAAAACAGCAGCGTGTTCTACGGGGCGGTGCTACGCGGTGACATCAACACCATTGAGGTGGGCGAGGGCAGTAACATCCAGGATAACGTGGTGGTTCACCTTTCCGATGATGCCGGGGTGCGTATTGGCAATCATGTGACAGTAGGGCACGCTGCGATTATCCACGGCTGCACGATCGACGACGGCTGCCTGATCGGCATGGGGGCGACGATTTTGGACAAGGCGCACATTGGGGCGGACAGTTTGGTCGGGGCAAATTCTTTGGTGCCGCAGGGGTTTACGTGCCCGCCAGGATCGCTGGTATTCGGTGCGCCGGCCAAGGTGGTGCGAGCGCTCGCTCCCGAGCAGCGCGAGTCGGGGCGGCGGCTTTCGGCCAAATACGTCGAGGTGGCCAAAGCCCACGCCGCGCGGCGTTGAGGCGGTTGGCGGTGGTGACCGAAGCTGCCAGCGCGTGGGAAAACGGCGAAACCAAGGGCCCGAATTTTACGGGCTGGCAGTGAGGGTTGCGATTTTAGTCACTGCGGTTGGCTTGATCAGGTCTTGCACGACGCGAAGCGCCTCGCGCAGCGGGATATCGGCAGAGGGATAGCGTTCGTTGTCGTCTTCTTCGATTTCGTCGTCCTCGGTCATGGCGTCGTCGTCTTTTTTGGCCGATTTGGCGCGCGGGGGCGATGGCGGGGCGAGCAATACTTCGGCAAACTTGTAGTCGGCCGCGGCGAGTTGTTTACGCTCCGCCTTCATGGACTTTTTGAACGCTTCGTCGGCCTCCTTTTCGAGCTGCCGCTGCGCCAAGTTGAGCGATACCGCCTTCTGCTCCTGGCGGTTTTTGAACCACGCGATAGCGCGGCGTTGGTAGTCGAATTCAGCGAGATGCCCCTGGCGTTGAGCGCTGGCAGTGACCAGCGGGGTGAGTTGAGCGGGCTCCAGCGGTTGACCGTTAAACCGACTCGGCGCGATATGGTCCCAGCCCAGCGCATGGGGCAGGTCGGACTCGCCGATGGGAAGGAAATCGTTGACCGAGGGGAGCACGACATCGGGTTCGACGCCCTTGAGCTGAGTGGATGCGCCGTTGGGCAGGTAGAATTTTTGGACGGTGAGCTTGGTTGCCCCGCTCTTGGCACCGCCCCGTGCGAGTTGGGGGACCAGGTTGCGCAATTCCAGGACGGTTTGCACGGAGCCTTTGCCGTGAGTGGAACTGTCGCCGACAATAACGGCGCGACCATAATTTTGCAGGGCACCGGCGACGATTTCGGACGCCGACGCACTGAAGCGGGAAACCAGCACGGAAAGGGGGCCGTCGTAGGCAATCGATGGGTCTTCATCATCATCGACCTTGATTTCGCCTGAATAGGCGCGCACCTGGACTACGGGGCCTTTTTTGATGAACAATCCGGTGAGGGAGATGGCCTCGCTGAGCAGGCCGCCGCCGTTACGGCGCAGGTCCAGCACCAGCCCCTGGATGCGAGCGGCTTTCATTCGGGTAAGGATGTCCTCGATGTCCTTGGTTGCGCTGTTCTGTGCCTTGCCTTCCCCCGACATGTCAGGGCCGTAAAAAGTGGGCAGTGTGATGACGCCGATGGGGGTGATTTTGCCTTCGGCGTCGGGAACCTCGAAAATCGCTCCGTGGGCGCGGGACGAGTCCAGGTTTACGACGTTGCGCGTGAGCACGATTTGCTTGCGGGTGGCGGAGGCGGCGCCGTCGGCCGGTTCGATCAGCAGGTTGACGCGCGTGCCTTTGGGGCCGCGAATCATGTCCACGATCTTGCGTAATTTCATGCCGATGACCTCGACGGGTTCGCCGCCATCCTGGGCGACGGAAATGATCTTGTCGTTGGCCTTGATCTGTTTGTCCAAATCGGCGGGGCCGCCGGGGATGACGTCTTTAATCACGCAATGGTCATCCTCGAGGCTTAGCATGGCGCCAATGCCCACCAGTTGCAGGCGCATCTGGATGCCGAAATCCTCGTAGGTGTCGGCCGAGAAGTAGGTGGAGTGCGGGTCGTAAAGCCGGGCAATGCAGCCGAGGAACAACTCGGAGATGTCGGAGCTCTCCATTTCCCCCATGTTTTTAAGGAGTCGGGCGTAGCGTTTGCCGACGGTTTTCTTGGCCTCCGCAAGCGTCTTTTTATTGAGGACCTCCTTGATCAAATCGAAGCGCAAGCGTTGGTTCCAAAGGGTGTCGGCAGCATCCACCGTGGCCGGCCAAGCTGCCTTGGAGCGGTCGATCAGATAGGTGTCCTGGGTGGTAAGATCAAAGTCGGCCTGGAGCGCTTGCTGGATCCACTCAACCCGCTCGGTTAAGCGTTTTTTATAAACCGTGAAAATGGCGTAAGCCGCATCGATTTTACCCATCGAGGTGAGGGTCCAGTAAAGCGAGTCGGGCTTATAGCGTTCGACGAAATCGGCTTTGTCGGTTTCGAGGAAAAAGAGGCGCTGTCCGTCCAAGGAGGTCAGATAATCGGGGATCACCTCGGCGTAGTTTGAGGTTTTGACCGCATCCCGGTTGTAATGAACCTCTTCCAGAAGTTTGATCAGGGTGCGTGCCTCGATATCGAGCAGGGGTGGCGCGCGGAAGCGGGACTCTTGTTCGGCACAGGCCCCAGCCATAAAAAGAATCGAAATGAGGGCAAAGCAGGCGTGGCGCGAGAGACGGGGGAGCAGGTGCATTAAATTGGGGGGGGATCGCTTAGGCGGTTTTAGCGGTGCGTGTAGCTTGAAAAAGGGCGGGGCGGGAGAGCGGTCAAAGGAGGCTCAGCGGCGGTGGTTAAGGAGGTCGCGGGCTTGGTCGAGCCGGCGTTTTTCTTCAGTGCTGAGGGATTGGAATCCGTGGCTGTTGATTTTGTCGAGGATGCGATCGACCTCCGCTTTGAAGTCGGCGCCGCCGCCTAGGTTGACTTTAAAGGCCGGTGCAGGGGTGGTGGTTTTGCGGCTGCGGCGGAACCAGCGGGGGAGTTCAATGGCGGGTTTGCTGTTAAACAAGGGCGCTTCACTGAGACGAGTCGCTCTAAAGTAGAGCCAACCCGCAGCCATGCCTCCGAGGTGGGCTGAATGCGCCATGTTAAACCAGGACGAGCGGCCGGGGATTTCGAGCAAAACCAAGCCGAGGACATCGATGCATAACAAGCCAAGAGCAAGGTGCTTAGCCCGCATGCCTACATCGATCATGAAAAAAGCGATCGGTTGCGCGGGGTTGAGGCAGGCGAACAGCACAATCAAAGCGCTGACGCCCGCAGAGGCGCCAAACAGTCGCTCGCCACCCGTCCAGTTGACCGCCAGCCAGGTCAACCCGCCTAAAATCACGGCGGCAACGAACACCTGCAAAAAGCGTTTAGGGCCGATTTCGGGGATGACCGCACGGCCGAAAATGAAGATCGCCAGCAGGGTAAACAGGAGGTTGAAGAGGTTTTTCGGGTCGTGCAACAGGCCGTGCGTGAGCAGCGACCAGACGAAGCCGGTTTTAATACCTTCAGGCGAAAGCGTTAGGCTGCGAAAAAACAGGGCGGCGAAGTCGCCGCCGAACCAGCCTAGGCAGACGTTTTCGATGACAAAAGCGGCCACAAGTGTGACCATCAGCCACTTTAGGGCCGAAAGGGGGGGGCGCTCATCTTGGTCGCGCATGTAGGGTCGATCGAAAATCATGCTGCGCCAAAACATGTAAAGCGGGGCGAGAAACACAAGCCGCCAACCACGGTCTCCAGCGTTTTGCTCTGTCGAGCAGGGGCAGGCTTACTGGCCCGGTTAATTGTTGGCGGCGCTCGGTTTGGCCGCTTGACAGTTTTAGGCATTCCGTTTTTTTCGTGCGAATCATGGCTAACAAAGCAGACAAGTGGGAGCAAAACATCGCCGGTAAATTCTTCGTCGATCAGCAATGCATCGACTGCGACCTCTGCCGCGAAACCGCACCGGAGTTTTTCAGCCGCCACGATGAGGGCGGTTACTCTTACGTTCACAAGCAGCCGGTGAGCGAAGATGATGTCGCCCTGTGCATGGAAGCCCTTGAGGGTTGCCCAGTCGAGGCCATCGGTAACGACGGCGACGCCTGATTAGACCCTTGGTCCTACAAACTCGCTTTTGAGACCCGCCTTAACCGGCGGGTTTTTTGTTGGGCAGACGCGACAGCTGGGCGCCGTCTTGCGGCCTCTTTTGGCGGTAAGTACACTCGTTGTTAACACGTATTGTTGGGCTGGCTAACAATGGACTTGTTCTCACCCGGGCGCTTCGGTAGGTGTAGCAAAACCGCGCCGCGCCATGACACTCGCCACACCCACCACCGCATCGACCGTTGAGACGGATCGGCGCCATGTGTGGCATCCGTTCAGCCAGATGCGCGAATACGCTTCATTGCCGCCTGTGGTGATCGCTTCGGGTCGCGGCGGTTGGCTCACCGATACCGAGGGGCGCACCTACCTCGATGGCAACGCCTCGATCTGGACCAACGTTCACGGCCACAACGACCCTGATCTCAACGCCGCGTTGATCGACCAGCTCGGCCGCGTTGCGCACGCCACTTTGCTCGGCCTGGCTCACGCG
>JBIIMH010000042.1:0-9166 GCA_044338095.1 Rariglobus sp.
ATCTTGCAGTACAGGCTGATGCGGGCCGTTTTTTGGTCGCGCTGTCGAAGCGAATCGAGTCGCTTCGGCCCTCTCAGGTTTGGGCCGATTACTGCGCTGTTCTTCATCATCGCTACAGTTGGGTTACTCCGCCACTTCCTGCCGTCGATGCGCCCGTTTGCCCCTATTCTCTAATGGACTCGCTTTCCAGTCGGTTACCCGACCATGCGCTCATCGTTGTGGATGGAGGTGGTACGGTTAATCAAATTGCCTTCCAGAGCCTACGGACACAACCAGGACAGCGCCTGATTATATCATCGGGCCTATGCTCAATGGGATCGGGTTTACCCGATGCCGTCGGTGCTTGTATACAGTCCGGACGTCGCCCCACCGTTTGCCTTAACGGCGATGGCAGTCTCCAACTCAACATCCAAGAGTTTCAGACTTTGGTGCACCACCGATTACCGGTAACAGTTTTTGTGCTCTGCAACGAAGGCTACACCTCTATCCGGCAGACTCAGGATGGTTTTTTGGGTGGTCGGCATCTCGGCTCCGAAGCTTCGGGCGGCATGAGCCTGCCTAACTATGCAGCGGTTGGACGAGCGTATGGTCTGCAAGTGGTGACTATTGATACCCAGGGGCAACTTGAGGCCGGTGTGACTGAAGCGTTGTCCCAATCAGGGCCGACACTCTGCCTTGTACGCGTTTCGCCCGATTTCAAACCTGAGCCACGCCAGGGATTTGTCCAGCAGGCCAACGGTACTTTTGCAGCTCAGCCGCTAGAGGATATGTATCCGTTTTTACCGCGTGAAGAGTTCAATTCCTTAATGTGTATTGCACCGGTTTGATTCCCCTTTTTGATCATGAAGCCAAAAGCTATTGTGTTTGTTGCCCCAGGTGTAGAAGACACCGAATTTGCCTATCCTTATTATCGTCTGCAGGAAGCGGGCTTCACTGTAGATGTGGCTTCAAAGGGCGCCAACCCGGTTTCTGGGAAATGGGGCCTGCCCATCACCGCGAACGTCGACATCGATCAGGTTCAGCCTGCCGATTATACTATAACGGTCGTTCCAGGCGGACACGAGGCACCGGATCGTTTACGGCAGATTCCCGCAGTACTCGAATTTCTTCGTGCGCAAAATGCCAGCGGACGGATTATCACCACGGTTTGCCATGGACCGTGGGTGCTTATTTCAGCAGGCATTGTGCGTGGACGACGCATGACTTGTTATCCCGGTTGTCGTGACGACTTAATTAATGCAGGGGCAATCTATTCTGCGGAACCGGTCGTCGTGGATGGCCATATCATAAGCTCACCCCACTTCCGCAACAATCCTGAGTGGATGCGGGCAACTATAGAGGCTTACCGGGAGCGTATTTCATAATATGTCGTGCTTTGATCCCGAGGCTTTGCGCCGCTTGTGCACGGCCCTCCTCATCCGATCGGGTTTGTCGGTTGAACATGCCGAACAAACCGCCGGCCAACTTGTGCAAACGAGCCTTTGGGGGATTGATTCGCACGGTGTAGCTCGCCTGCCGCACTATTTGGAGCGTCTTTCGCGCGGTTCTTTGCGGGCCCAACCGCAGTTGAGTTTTAATCAAACCGGTGGTGGCACCGGTAGCCTGGATGGTGATCACGGCCTGGGTTTCGTTGTATGCACGCGAGCCATGTCGGAAGCAATGCGGCTGGCACGCGAAAACGGTCTGGGTGCGGTGGGTGTTTTTAATTCCAGTCACTGCGGAGCGTTGGGCTTGTATACTCGTATGGCGGCCAAGGAGGGCCTGATTGGCATTGGATTCACTCACTCCGATTCGTTCGTGGCACCGCATGGTGGTACGGCGCCTTTTTTTGGCACTAACCCGCTTTCCTTGGCTATGCCATCCGGTGATCCAGAACGGCCATTTTGCGTTGATATGTGCACCAGTAACGTGCCGTGGAATCGCGTTATGAATGCTCGCATAGAGGGCCGTGATTTACCTGCGGGCTGGGCATTGGACGGGAGTGGAAAACCCACGACCGATGCCCACGCTGCCCGCGCCTTGCTCCCAATGGCCGAGCATAAAGGTTTCGCGCTCGCCTATGCCATAGAGCTCCTGTGCGGCCCGCTTAACGGCATGCCGGCGGGCCCGGCGGTCACTCCGATGTATGGTAACCTCGATGAATTCCGCCGGCTGGGATCGTTTTTTATGGTGATCGATCCCTCTCGGTTTCAGGCCGGAATCCTTTTCGCGAGTGTGGTTGCCGCTTTGATCGAATCGCTGCGTGTATCTGCCCCAGGGGCGCGGACTCCAGGTGATCCTGAGTATGCCTGTGCGGAGGAGCGCACCCGGCTCGGAATCGAAATTGAGCCCGGTTTGGGCCGCGCGCTCGACGAGTGGGCCGTGCGCCTCGGTCTCGATTCGAATATACTGAGTCCAAAGCCGTTTTAAAATTACCCCATGATTAGTAATTTCGTAGCCAATCTTCGTCGGACCAATTGCCTGGTCGCTGGCGGCATGTTTTTTTATAGCTCTCCTGGGCATATGCTTCAGGAGACCGATCTGTTGCTTCGGCAGATTCGGGTTCATCCCCGTTTTGAGTCTTGTAACGCAGTTGTCCTGCTCCCCCCGACCGATATGTCGGTTTTCTTAGGCGAGATTCTTAAGCGTCACGGAGTGCAGGTGATCATAGACCCTAATGCGCCGGTTATTCTTAGGGAGATTCAGCTGTTCTATCCGGAGCTCGTTTTTGACGTCGGGCTGGCCCATTGGAAACTGATCCGCCCGGACGATTCGCCGCGGGTAATTGGTGACCTTTATCCGCTCAATTTTGGGTGGGCGCTGCGTAGCGAGGAATTCATGGCACAGACAATCCGGACGCATGAAGCTTGGCGGGCTACCGCCGGGCAAAGCCCACTGCGCGAAGCTCTCGATCAAATCCCCGGGGATCCCGCGTTCATCTCCCGTTTAAAGGCAAAAAAGTATGCGGTCGTTCAGATTAAATCGGTAACGGGTAACGGTACGGCGCGCCTGTTCCCCGGCGAAGTATATAAGCCCGCCCTGGAGTTTCTCCGCGACAACGGTTACGCGATCGTTCTTGGCGGTCGTGAGCCCATGCCCGAAGTGTTTCGCGAGTTCGATGTCTGGGATTATCCGCGCTCTCCCTTCGCAAGCCCGAAAAATGATTTTTATCTCTTCGCCCACGCCGCAGTCGGGCTGGTGAGCCCCTCGGGTGCTGGTTTATTTTGCGACACGCTGGGCACACCGTGCTGCCAGATCGGCAGCTGGACCCTCATTCCCCATCCCTCGGCGAAAACCATCGTTGTGCCGAGTCGGCTCAAAGCCCGTGCCACGGGCGAGGTTTTGTCATTTAGCCGTCAGGCTGCCGGGTTGGTCACCGGTTACGATTCGGTCCTCGGTGTCGCGCCCTTTAATTCGGCGGCTTATGAAGACATTCCTCCCGACGCCGAGGACATTGAGCGCGGTTTGCGCGAAGCGCTGCGGCCCTTTCCCCAGCCCGAGCACCCTGGACAGGCGACGATTCGCAGCCTCGATCCGGTCGGCATGTGGCGCATCGCCGCCAGCCGCTTTTCCCCCGCATTCCTTAACCGTTACCCTGAATTTATCGGCTGATTTCTAACTCCTCACCCGACCTTATGAACTTCGAAAAACTCCTCCAAATCATCCCCAAACAGGGCGGCGTCTTCTTTGAAGCCGGCGGCAACGACGGCATTTTCCAGTCCTACACTTACCCCTTGGAACGCGATCGCGGTTGGACCGGCGTGCTGGTCGAACCTTCGCCCCAAGCCTACGCCAAGTGCACGGTTAACCGCCCCAAGAGCCGCGTGTTTAATTGTGCGCTCACTGATTCCGGCGTTTCCCAGATTACTGGGGATTTCGACGGCAATCCGATGTCGAGCGTCAACGGCCAGCGTCTCCAGCGCTCCGCCCAGGTGACGGTGCGTGCGGCCTCGCTGACGCAAATCTTCGACGCCGCTCTCAAGGACAAGCCGGTGGACCTCATGTCGATCGACGTGGAAAACTACGAACTCAACGTCCTGCGCAGCCTCGATTATTCGATTTACCGCCCGCGTCACATTCTGGCCGAGGTGTATACGCCGTCGTTCTACGACGTGGTGAACTACCTGCTCAGCCAAGACTACAGCTTGCTGTGTAACCTCACGAATTTTAACACCCGCGATAATCCGCATTGGGATGGCAGCCACAACGATTACCTCTTCGTCGACCGCCGCTCCTGAATGAGCGAATGAGCTTTGATTTTGGAGCTGTGAGCTAAGAGCTCCCAGCTCCTAGCTTCCCCACTTCCACCATACCCCCTTCATGAAACCCAAAGAAATCGAGCAAGCGCTCGCCAAAGCCCTAGGTCATCACCAAACCGGCGCCCACGATGAGGCGGCCAAAGGCTATGCCCAGGTTCGCGCCGCCGACCCCAAAAACTACTCCGCGTGGTATTTGGCCGGTGCGCTCGCTTTCCAGCGTGGCGACCACCTCGCCGAAGCCGTCACGCTGCTCGGTCGGGCCCGCCAGCTCCAACCCGGCTCGCTGGAGTGCCGCCTGTTTTTGGGTATGGCGCTGGCCGACTCCGGCCGCCACGCCGACGCGTTGCCGCACTTGGAGGCGGCCCTGACTCGCTTCACTGAAAAACCCGAAGCGTGGGATAACTTGGCCAAAGTTCAGCAAGCCCTCGGTCGCCCCGACAAGGCCGCCGCCGCCTTGCAGAAGCTCAGCGTGCTGTGTCCGCATGATGCGGTCGTCTTCCATCGCCTCGGCCTGGCCGTCGGTTTGGCCCATGGACTCGCCGCCGCTCTGCCCCATTTCCAGGCCGCTACTCGCCTCGATCCCTTCTTTGCCGATGCCTGGGCGAGTACCGCGCTCGCCCATTTCGATTCCCGTGAGGGCCTCGCCGACGGCCTCGCCGCCGTGTTTCGCGCCACCACGGCTGATGCCAGCAGTCTTCCGGCCTTGCGCGCTCAAGCCATTGGCCAGATGCGCACCTACCAGGCCGCCGCCGCCTACGCCACCTACGAGCGCATGCTCGGGGTCGATCCGCTCAACCTCGTGGCCGGCAGCGGTTGCTGCATGTTGTCCCATTATTTGCCGAACCTTACCCCGCAGGCCGTCTTTGCCTTGCACAAGCAGGCGACGGTTAACTCCATTTTGCCCGAAACCCTCGTCCCGGTGCGCACCAAGGCCACGGGCAAGACCGGCGCAAAAAAAATCCGCCTCGGCTTTGTGTCGCCGGATTTCCACGCCCACTCGGTCGCCTTTTTTCTCGAACCGCTGCTGCGCCACCTCGACCGCGACCAGTTCGAGATCCAACTTTTCGCCACCGATTCCGGTCGTGACACGGTGACCGACCGTTTGCGTGAGCTCGCCGATCAGTGGGTGGCCCTGCACGGGCTCGACGACGATGCTGCGGTTGCCGCCGTGCGCGCGGCCGGCCCCGATGTACTCGTCGACCTGACCGGCCATTCCAATCAAAACAGCCTCGCGCTGTTCGCCCGCCGTTTGGCTCCGGTGCAGATCAATTACCTCGGATATCCCCATTCCACAGGGCTTTACGCCATGGACTTCCGCTTCGTCGATGCGATGACCGATCCGCTTGGTTCGGCTGACCTCCTTGCGACCGAACGCCTGGTGCGTTTCGCGCCCACGGCCTGGAGTTATCAACCGCCAGCCGAAGCCCCCGCGCCAGCCCGCACGCCGAGGAATGAAGGCGAAGGCGTGGTTTTTGCCTCGTTTAGTAACTTTCTGAAAGTGACCAACGAAACCCTCGCGCTCTGGGCCGAACTCCTGCGCGCGGTTCCCGGTTCCCGCTTACAGCTCAAGAGCCCGCATCTCGACGATCTGGTGGTGGCGCGGTTTGTACGTCCCCGCCTCACCGCAGCCGGCATCGATTTGGCCCGTGTGAGTCTGGCGGGCTGGAATCCGGCCATCGCCGACCACCTGGCCGCCTATAACCAAGTCGATATCGCCCTGGATTCGTTTCCCTATCACGGCACGACCACGACTTGCGAGGCGCTCTGGATGGGAGTGCCGGTGGTCACGCTTGCTGGCGCGACGCACGCCTCGCGCGTGGGGGTGTCATTATTAAACGCCGTCGGACATCCCGAATGGGTGGCGACGGACCGGGCGGATTACGTGCGGATTGCCAGCGAACTGGCCCGCGATCCGGTTGCGCTCGACCAGGGCCGCGCCGGGGTGCGCGAGGCGATGGCGGCCAGTGCGTTACTCGATCACGCTGGGCAGGCCCGCCGCTTTGGCGAGGCGGTTCTTGCCTGTGTGCAACCTGCGGCTGTTCCAGCCTAACCCCTCGTTTAAAATTCACTATGAAATCAACGCCTTTAGTCAGCGCGGTCTACTGTAATTATAATCATGGGAAGTACCTCGAGCAGTGCTTCGAGGGTTTGCTGCGGCAGAACTATAAAAACTTTGAACTCCTGATCACTGACGATGGTTCGACCGATGATAGTCGGAGTATTATTGAGCGTTACGCGTCTATGGATGAGCGTATAAAGCCCGTTTTTTTTGAGAAAAACCAAGGTATCGCCGCTGCGAGTAATGCATCCCTAGTTCGAGCAACGGGAGCGTATGTATATCTTGGCGCCTGCGACGATTTTGTGATCAGCGAGGAGTTTTTTGGCGATGCGGTTGAGGCCCTTGAAAAGCGGCCCGAGGTGCCGTTGTTTTATGGTATTTGCGGTATTTATCAGGCCGAAGCCCAGAAGCTGATCAGTCGGATGGGAATGACTGAAGTCGAGGGTTACAACACGCCCGAGCAATGCGCCCGCGGCTTCCTTCGCCACCGCTCAATGATTCCCGGCACGAGCTGCATTTTTAGAATGCAGCCCTATCTAAAAAGTGGCGGTGATAATTTGGCGGAACTGTTGCCCGTGTTGGGTCCCCAAATTGATTACTGCCTCACCCACCGTCTGGCGTTTAACTGCGGGGCGATTTACAGCGCCAAGCCGTATGCCTGTTTACGGGTGTTTACGGCACAGACAAACTATTCGGCCCGGCCCAACCTGTGGCGGTACATGGAGCGGCTTAAGCAAACGGAGATCATGCTGAGGGAAACGGGGATGAGTTATCCGGAGATTGAGGCCGACTGGGAATTTTGGCGGGCGGCCAATGTTTTAAATACGATCAGAGAGAGCGGGGTTATCCGCTGCTGAACCGCTCGTGTTAATATAGCCGTTTATTAGTATTATTATGACCGCCAGTTTATACCATTTCGCATTCCGTGATATAAAAAATCCATTACGGGATCGTCGGTTGCCGGAGAACCGTATGATTTAATCCATCAGAATCGGACGGGCATACGGGCGGTGAGGTTGGGACATTTTAAACCACAACAACACGGAGTCACAAAGGCTTCACGGAGAAGACGCCCACGAGAGTTCGGGGACTTTGTGCCTTGGTGTCTTTGTGGTTAATGATGAGTAATACCCATTACACAGCTATTCAGGACTTTTAACGCAAGGACGCTAAGGCGCGAAGTATGAGACAACTCGTTTTGAGCGAATGCTTTCTTTGCGCCTCTGCGACTTTGCGTTAAAGGCCCGGTTTGGTTGCTAAAGAGTATAATAAGCAGCGGCATACTTGAGCGTTTTTATACGTTTGAAAGCGAAGTGGTTTAATCCGAGAAAAAGCATCAGAACCACAGATTGCACGGAATACACAGATTACCAATGCCCTAAACCCTCCGCATGGACACAACGGGGGTGAGTTGCATTTTAGCGCGTAATAAAATGCAACCATCTCAATCCGTGCAATCCGTGGTTAATTTCAACTGCCGGATTTAGGCTCAAAGGTTACGGCCGTTGCTACAGCCAATGCGCCTTGGTGTCGCATTGGCTGTCACTGGACCATTTACCTTAGCTTGAACGCACCAGTGGAATTAGCGACTGGCGCGGCGGCGGCGGGACAGGGCCAGCCCCAATACGCCAAAGCCGGCAAGGGCCGCGTAGGACGACGGCTCAGGGATGGCGGAGGTCGCCGTCACCTCAAACACACCGATCGAACCGTTGCCGCCCGTGCCTTCAAAACCGACCATCAACAGGTTTTTGCCCGTCGTATTGCCGTCCGCATCAGCGGCAAGGAATAGCATCGATTCAGGCGAGATATAGACGCCACCGCTGGTTCCATCGGTCACACCCGTGATCGGGTTAAAATAACCCGCAACGAAGACGTTGTTCAGGTCGGTGACGTCGAATTGGAAGATGCCGTTCTCACGCTCATTACCCACAAAAACGAAGTCGCGGCCGTCAAAACTGCCGAAGGTCAATGCCTCGGGCTCAGGGCCTTTGTCGTCGGAGCGTTCATCGAACCTGGTTGGATCACCGCTGTTCATGTTGAAGGAGGCCGGGTTGTTGGCGGCGACATACTGCTCCATCATGGAGGCTGAATCGAAGACGAGCGCGCCGGTCTCGGCATCCCAGATGGAGAAACTGCGCGTGCCCATCATGGTGGGCGTGTAGATGAGATCGTTGGCATTGGTGTCGCCTTGGTCCTTGAGTATGTTCAGTCGGCCAATGCCGGTGTTGTTTGCAAGAGCGGCGGCAGCTGTATCCATGCTGGCCGTGAGCGTGCTGGCACGGGCGATATCGCCGTCATCGACGCGCGCGTCGCCTTCGTTGGCGGTGACCAGTAAGGTTTTACCGTCGCGTTGGAACTGGGTGATGGAGTCTGGCATCGGCATACCGGCAACCGTGTCGTTGATAGCAATGGCTTTGCCATTGCTGGCGCCGTCGCGGTCCGAGGCATCGATGGTCTGGGTGATGGTGCCGAGCACGCTGATCTTGGTGTATAAACCGGAGGCCAAGTCGAGGGTGGCGATGGCGTTGGCCTCTTGCAGCGTCACATAGGCCGTGGTGTTGCTGGCGGTGATGTACTCGGGCTCCACATTGGTCGCATTGACGGTCTTCACCGTGAGGGTGTCGCCAAGGTTGTTGCGCAGGCCGTCCAGGGTGACGCCCGCGCCCAAGTTACCGGCACTGAAATCGTAGGTGCTGACAGCGGCGTTGGTGAGCGCGCCCAGGGAGCTGGCGTAGTTGGACGAGTTCACGCCGGCGAGATTGACGACGCTGACCGAGCCTGGACGGGCGAAACTCGCTTCAGCGGAGGTGCTGACGAATTCACCTTCGTTGGCGATGAGCAGTTTGGTGCCGTCGGGCGTGATCGTGAC
>JBIIMH010000043.1:0-9138 GCA_044338095.1 Rariglobus sp.
TGCGCGGATTTGCTCGGGGCTGAATCCCGCTAGATGGAAGCTCCAGAGCCATGCCGGTGACACCTCAGCGCTTGCGCGAGTTAATGCCCTCCGAATGTGGTTATCCGCATCGTAAAGACTTTGCTCAGTGTCGATGTGCAGCAGTACCTTTCCCGCAGGTGGAATAGAGGTCACACCGAGGGTGTCGGCTTGCTCTCCTGACTCGGCCACGATTGCGGCGGCGAGCCACGCGCCAATAAATGCGCTTTTCCCTGACTTGGCTTGTGCGATGATGTTTGAAACGTTGCCCGAGGTGGCCACGCCCTTTCCCTGCACCATAAAACGGGGTTCCGGCTTGGTAAGGGTTGCAGTGAAATTGAAGCGGCGAGCCGCTACCATTTCAGCGAGGGCGGCGGGGCTTGGTCCAGCGCTAGGCATGGATTTGACCAGTCTCGGCCACTCGCTTTCGCCGAGGACCGCGAACGCTTTTAGCCAGAGGAGTTTTCGATCTTCGAGGAATGACATTCCATCGGTGGGCACGACAGCGTAGCGCAGCGCGATAGACTCCACCTCTTGAAAGGTTTTGGCCTCGCGCAGTCTTTTCCACGTCTTCCGGTGGTCAAAGCTCTCAAATGCCTCAGGAGGTAGGTTCCGGCATGAATCGAGTCGCTCAAGCTCGGCGTCGATTAAAAGGTCGGCGATGAAACGGGCCTCGCGGTCGATCGGGGGGTAAAGTTGAGGTGCGTCCATGTTAGCGGGTGCCCTCCTTTTTGGTTGGCGGGTTGGTGGCGATGGCGATTTGGAACGCTAAAAGCTCTTCGTAGCGCCACTGTAGGTTGTCTAGGTCGCTAGCTGCGTCGCGATGTCGGGCGAGCGAGAACGCGAGTCGGCCAACGGCGGCGCAAAAACAAATGCGCATGTCGCGGCGACGGGCCGCGATTTGAAGACCGGTCAAATGTGAAATGTCTTGAGCGCGCAGGGCTGATAAATTGAAATTCGGTTGCATTATAGATGATTGGTTTTGCCCGCCCTTCGGTGACACGAAGAGGCGGGCGTTTTGTTTATTGCTCAGAGCCCGCACTTTTTGGCGGCGTGTCGGCCTTCGTCGGGTCGGATGAAACCCGCCTCTTCCTCATAAGTGTACGAGGCGTTGAGCGGGTTCGGCTCGTTGATTTCGCCGAAAACCTCGGGCACCCAAGCGTATCGGGCGGCTCGCCCAAAATCAGACCGAGGGAGGGCGTCCACAAACTCGCGCAGCACAACGCGGCCGCTGTGGCCTGTGTGCCGCAGCATTCGGAAAACCGCCTTCACAACTTCGGAAAACGCTTGGCGTGCCTGCGTGGCGTCGGCGGCGTGTTGTTGGCGAAGGAGGGCGTTGCCCCATGTGCCAACCGAGTTGCGGTGTTCGGCCGTGGCTTCGGCCAGCTGGCGTTCGAGTGCGGCCAGCACGTCGTCGGCGGTCGCGGCGGTCTCGCGCAGGCTCTTGAGTACGGTGGAAACCTTGGGGGTGCTGACTCCCGCAAGTGCAGCGGATGCGGCTTCGGCGATGTGTGCGGCTTCGGCGGCTTCGAGCTGGCCGTGGGTGGCGGCGTTTGCTTCGCGGGTTCGATCAATGGCGGCGCGAACCTTGGCGACTTTGGCGCGGGCGACGACGACGTTTTCGGGGGCGGCGGGTGGGATGAATTGTGGGGGCATGGGATCAGGAATTGAGGGCTTTTTTGAGTGCGATTTCGGCTAGGCGAATTTTTATGCGAGCGGCGGCGATTGCCCCGCGCTTGGTGATTTCTTCAAAGCTCGGCTTCGGGGCCAATTCAGGCTGCGAGGGCTTGGCGGCGGGCCGAGAGAACAGACCGCCGGTGACGTTTTTGATTTGGGCGAAGGTTCCGCGCTTAACGAAATGGACCAGCGTGCCAGCGCCTTTGTGAAGGGTGGGCATTTGATTAGGCGGCGAGTTTGGCCAGCGCAGCGCGGGCGGTTGCGACAGGAATGCAGACGCGGCCGCGCACGTTGCCTGGGCGTCGAAAGCGGGTTAGGCGGATCAGTCCTTGGGACTCGATTTGATACCACCAGCTGCGTGAGCGCCCAAAAATGGGGTCTCCGCCAACTGCGGGTAAATTTACAAACTCGGGACAAACGCCAACCGGCGAAGCGGTGGCGGCGGGATTAGTAAGGTATGCGGGTTGCATGAAGCAAAACAACCGCGCACCTGAATAAATGTCTTCCCGCTTAAAGTGAGGGCATTGAATGCCCAGCGCCTATTTGATCAGCCCAGCGCTCTTCCATGCCTTTTTTCGTTGAGCTAAGGCATTTGCCGATGTGCAGCCGGTCAGACCGCGCTCCGCACAAACGCGGGCAAACTTTGCCCAGAGCATTTCCCCGCCACGGAGTTTCCTTGCGGCGTCATACGCTTCGACTTCGGACACCATGCGAACGGGTGCGGAAGCCTTCTGGCGTAGCTTCCCAGCGTTGCGATTAAACGCGGCCGCGATGTGCGGGCCGTTCACGATTTGGGTGTGGCGGTGCTCAACTCCCATGACCGCAAACACGATCTCGGCGGCGCTGGGCGTTGCATCCAATAGCGAGCGAACCTTGCGCGTTTCCATGAGCAACATAGCCGAGTGATAACCTCGGTCGTTTATATCGAGGCAGATTGCTTGCGGCTTGAATGTCCGGCGGCGTCCATCCCAGAGGGCGTTCTTTTTAAGATAGGCGATGGCCTCCCCCTCGCTTTGCGATAGGTTGCCGAGCACCATGCCGAGAACCGGCGCGGTCGCCTGCGGTTTGTCTGGGGTCTGGTAAGTGTGGCCAGCCGGTTTGCGGTCTTTGCGAGGCATGGCGTTATTTCGTGATGTCCGGCAGCTTGGCGACGGCAGCGCGCATGGTGGCTGGGTCGATGTGCGTGTAGTGCCTAGAAATTGAGCTCGAATCATGTCCGGCAATCCCCATGGCAATGGCCTCAGTGGTCCCGCTTTTCTTAAGTTCACTCGTCGCGGAATGGCGCAGGGAGTGGAAGCTGATTTCGTTCACGCGTCGGGATTGGGTAGGTCGCTTCGTGCCGCCTGTTTTTGGGGTGGCTTCCCTTGCTTCGACCAGTCCCGTGTCGGATAAGATTTTGTAAAATTGTTGGCTAAGGCGTGAGTCCCCAGTCGTCTTAATCCCGATTTTATAGGCTTTGGGAAACAGTGGGGCGGCGGGGCTGTTTTTATCGGGTGCCGGTAGCTCTGCGATATACGCGGCGACCTGTGGCATTATTGGCAGCTCCATCCTTTTGCCGGTTTTGGCGGTCGTGAAGCGGAAAACGCCTGCCTCCATGTCGATGTTGGCCCATGTCAGGCGCGTGATGTCTTTCAGGCGTTGGCCGCAATAGTAGCCGATGAGAATAATACCGCGCCACTCACCCGAGGCGTTGAGTAGGATTGCGCGGATTTCGTCCACGGTTAAGGCGCGCCGTGTCACCTGTGCGGCTTTCTCCTCTGCGGTCAGTTTGTCCTTAATTACAAGGGATGCAGGGTTGGTTTGCATGAGGCCGTCGCGCATGGCCGCGCCGAGGGCAATACGGACATATTTTAGCGCCTTGTGAGCGGTAGCCGCAGAGGTGCGGGCGGCAACCTCGTCGCGGAATCGGGCGACATCGTTCCGGCCCACCTGTGAAATATCGACGTCGGCGCGGTGGCCAAGTGACACAATAAAGTCGCGGGCGATTTGCGCATAAGCGGCGTGGGTGCGCGGTGCGGTAGCTGGGGGGCGCTGTTTTTCAGCCCAGCCGGTCAGGAAGTCGCGGGAGCTCGAAAAAGTTAGCGGCTCGTCGTGTAGGGTCTGGAAGATTTCAGACATGATGGTGCGCGCCTGTGTTTCACCTAGGCGCTTTTGCGACCCCAGCTTGGCCGCCTTTTCCCATGCATCGGCCATTGATTGGGCTTTCTTGCGGTTTGTCTGCTTAGTGGATCGCTGGATGCGGCGACCATCGAGGCCGAAGAAACAAGCATACCAAAAATCGGAGCGGTCTTTTTTTCGTAGCGATGCCATGACTAAAATAGTGGCAACCAAAGTGGCAACGCGTCAACCTGTATCAGGTTGTTTTTGGTTGTTCTTCTCATAGGTAAACAAGCGTTTACGTAGGGGGTGAAGCGTATCGCTGGTTCGAGTCCAGTGGTGTCCACCATTTTTTTAGCCCCGTGCGTTGCTTGGGGCGTAGGTCCAAGTTTGAGCCTCTGATTCGAATTAGCGTTCAAGTTGAGGTTTTGGGCATCCTTGAGCTCACGCTCAAGGTGTTTTACCCAAAGGCATCCGTTCCCCCGCAGCCGCAAAAAAAAGCGCCTGCGCGCCGAGGTGTTCGGCTTGCCGGCGCTTTTTTAGCGGATTCCCGCTCAGTAGATTTTAACGTACGCGTTGCGACGCAGGCGTTCCAGCCAGCGGGCTTCGGATTCGCGCGCGATTTGATTGCTGAGGATGCGTTCGATCTGCTCGCGCACTTCGGCCAGGGGCTGCAAGCCGGCAAATTTGCGGTCTTCCACGTACAGCAGGTAAACCGCCTCGGGGGCCAGAATCGGATCGGTGGACTGCCCTTTGGTTAACTCAAAAAGGGGCTTGCTGAACTCGGCCTTGAGATCGGCTCGGGGCTGCCAACCCCAGTCGCCGCCCCTGGTGCGTTTGGCGTCTTGGCTGAGCTCGCGGGCCAGGTCCTCGAACTTTTCGCCGGCCTTGATGCGGTCGACGATTTTTTGCGCGCGGGCCAGCAGGGATTCGTCGGTTTCACCGGTCTGGCGGGTCAGCGAGAGCAGGCGCATGTGAACCTGGTCCTCCTGCTGAAAGCGGTCCTTGTTTTCGTTGTAGAAGGATTCGACGCGGGCGGGGCTGACAATGTTGCTGCTCTTGCGCTGCTGGCTGCGCATGTAGTCGTAGATCATGTCGTCTTCGACCTTCCTGCGGTAATCGCGGTAGGTCATGCCGGTGTTGCGCAGGTAGGCGAGGAACTTGGTGCGGTCGCTCTCGAAACGGCGGATCTGCTCCTCGGCGATGGCGTTGTTAATGTAACTGGCCGGGACCTTGCGCTTATCGTCCTTCTTGAAGTCCTTCACGATGAGGATGCGGTCGATCATCTCCTGGATGATTTCGTCCTGAAGGGATTCGAGCTTTTCGTTGAACTCCTTCTCGTTGCGAGCGGAGCGCTGCAGGGCGGGAACGCGCGGGCCGATTTCGCGGCGCAGGTCGTCGACGGTGATCACCTTGTCCTCGGCCACCGCGACAACGCCGTTGGCGAAGCGTTGGGAGAGGTTGTCGGTGTGTACTGGAGCCAGTTGCGGTGCAAGTGGTTGTG
Organism: Rariglobus sp.; assembly: GCA_044338095.1. Classification (GTDB taxonomy): domain Bacteria; phylum Verrucomicrobiota; class Verrucomicrobiia; order Opitutales; family Opitutaceae; genus Rariglobus. Next base: position 5,297 of record JBIIMH010000043.1, read on the forward strand.
CCAATACGGTTAGCGGGGAGAGAGCGGCAAGGGTGGCGAGAGTGCAGAGCCGGCGGAGCATCATGGAATGGGCGGATTGGGCAAACACGGAGGGAATACTGGAGTTAACCTAGGTGGGCGAACAGGGCGGTCAACCGTGGAAACCGCGTAGCTGCACGGCTCGCGCAAGTCGGTAGCCGCTTTTGCGTGGAATTTGATTCCGGTGTCGGTGGGTTGCCGACCTAATGCGGCTTTCATGCGCCTTCGCCGGATCACCCTGCAGCACTTCCGCAATGTCCCTTTCGCCGAACTCGCGTTCGCCGGGCGGCAGCAGTTTTTCGTCGGCGCCAACGGCCAGGGTAAAACCAACCTGCTGGAGGCGGCCGGTTTTGTGAGTGCGTTGCGCTCGTTCCGGACCACCGATACCCGCCTGCTCATCGCCCACGGCCAACCCGAGGCGGCGCTGGCGTGCGAATTTGAACATGAGCGCTTCGGCGTTTCCAAACTGGTCATCAAACTGCGCGCCGGCGGCAAGGAGGTCTGGTGCGACGGTGAAAAGGTGACGCGCCTGGGCGACTACCTGGGGCGGTTTCCCACCGTGGTGTTTTCGTCGCAGGACCAGCAGTGGGTGCGGGGCGCGCCCGGGCTGCGGCGGCGGTGGCTTGATTTTACGCTGGCTGCCATGGATCCGGCCTACCTGCGCGCCTTGCAGGCCTACCACAAGGCGCTGGCCGGACGGAATGCGTTACTCAAACGCGGCGCGGACGGGGGCGAACTGAGCGCCTTTGAAAAGCCGCTGGCGTTGGCCGCCGCCGAGGTCCAGGCCAAGCGCACCGCCGGCATCGCCGAATTGGCCGGGCATGTGACCACCGCCTATGCGCAAATCGCCGACGGCGCCGAAAGCGCCGGGTTGCGCCATGCTCCCGATATCACCGCCGAAAACGCAACCGCCTGGCTGGGGGTGTTTGAGCGCGGCCGGGGGCGCGACCTGCAGTTCCGCACCACCGTGGCGGGGCCGCACCGCGATGATTTCCACTTTTTGTTGGATGACCGGCTGGCGCGCGACTTCGGCTCGGAGGGGCAACAACGTAGCTTGGTGCTGGCGCTGCGGTTGGCGCAGGTGAGTTATTTCCGGGGGCGCGCTGGCGTGGAGCCGTTGTTGCTGGCCGACGATGTACTTGGCGAATTGGACCCGGCACGGCGGCGGCGGTTTTGGGCCACCTTGGGCGAGTCGCGGCAGGTGCTCGCCACCGGCACGAGTTTGCCCGACGCGGAGTTGGGCGAATGGGAAGTGTTTCGGGTGGCCGGCGGCGTGTTTACCAAGGAGGGCGCGTGAACCTCGCTGCGTGGCAATGGGCGCTGGCGTTGGCCGCCGCGCTCCTCGTCGGGGTCTCGAAGACCGGGATCGGCGGGCTGGGCATGGTGGTGGCGGTGATTTTCACCAGTTTTATCCCCGCCAAGCAGGCCAGCGGCGTTGTCCTGCCGTTGCTGATCTGTGGCGACCTGATCGCTGTGCTGGCCTACCGGGCGCACGCGCAGTGGGCGCATATTTGGCGGCTGTTGCCCTGGACGGTGGCGGGCGTGGTGGCGGGGTATTTGGCGCTGGGGCGCATGGGCGACCGCGAGGCGCGGGTGTCGATCGGCGTGATCATCGTGGGCATGGTGGCGGTGCAACTCTGGCGGCGGACGCGGGCCAAGCCGGGTGAATTGCCCGAACTGGGCGCGTGGTTCGCACCGAGCTTGGGTGTGCTGGCGGGGTTCACCACGCTGGTGGCCAACGCAGCCGGGCCGCTCATGGCGATTTACCTGCTGGCCATGCGCCTGCCGAAACTGGAATTCGTGGGCACCAGCGCGGTGTTTTTTCTTCTACTTAATCTCTTCAAAGTCCCGTTCATGGTGAACCTCGGGCTCATCACGCTGGACAGTGTCAGCTTCAATTTGCTGCTGGCTCCGGCCGTGCTGCTGGGGGCGTGGCTCGGGCGGCTGCTTCTGCCCAAGATCAACCAGCGGGTGTTTGAAAACCTCGCGCTTGGCCTGAGCGCGGTGGCGGGACTACGGTTGTTGTTTTAATTCTTTTTCCAAAAGCCATGGCGCGAATGAACGTAAGGGACATGTGGGCGGCAAAACTGGCGGGCGGGCCCATGCCTGCGGCCAAGGCCGCGCCGACGCGTAGCGCCGGTTTGTGCACAGGCGCGGGGGTGGGGGCCGGGGCGGCCGCGACGTTCACGCTGCAACGCGCGCCGTTTGCGGGCGCTGTGCTGGGCATCGACCCGTCGTTGCGCGGCACCGGGCTGGCGCTGATCGAATTCTCGCCCTCTCGGCAGCCGGTGTTGCTGCGCTGTCGCACGCTAAAAATCCCGTCCAGCCGGCCGATGTCCTATGCGCTCGGCGAAATCCACAAGGCGGTGGCGGCGTTTTTGGTGGATTTCAAGGTGCGGCACGTGGCGCTCGAGCAAACCATTTACGTGCAAAATTTTCAGACGGCGCAGATTTTGGGGGCGGCCCGAGGCGCGGCGATTTCGGCGGCGGCACTGGGCGGCATGGATGTATTTGAATACGCCCCGTTACGGGTGAAGCAGGCGGTGACGGGCGCGGGTCGGGCGAGCAAGGAGCAGTTGGCTCGCACCGTCATGGCGATGCTCGGTCACGGCGCGGTTTTGGCGGCCGACGAGGCCGACGCGGCGGGCGTCGCCCTGTGCCACGCCTTCACGTGGCGGGAGTGAGGAGGCAAATCCTCGTACGCGCCCCTTCGTCCTGCCGATTTACGGGCTGGCCGGGCTGCCGCCGAGGAAGAGTAATTCCATCTTGGGCGAAACATGGTGGAGGGCGTCGGCAGCCTCGTTCGTGTCGCTGGTATCGGCGGTATCGAGGATGACCATTTTTGGGTGGTCCCATTCCAGCCGTTGGCAGGCCTTGTCGACCGAGGTCAACCAGACCGGTTTGAGGTCGCCGCCAAGTTGCCGGAGAAAATCACTCACCGCCCGTGCCATCATGGGGCTCCGCGTGATGACCAACACGGCCTGTCCGGGCGCGGGTTGAACATCGATGGAAAGGATAAAGGGGCTGGAGGAAATAGGCGTATTGGAGAGCATGGGTTGAGGTGGTTTAAACTGGCCTCAGCTTAGTCGAAATCGAAGGGGCCACCTATCGGGCGTTCCCTCCCTTTCGGGGCAGGTAAACACCCCTAGCCGACTAGGGGATTTGACGCCTTTTACCGGACTTTAGATTTGCGGTCCGAGGCTGACCTGCGCTTGGTGAACAACTTTTAATTACCATGAAGCGCACCCATCATTGCGGCCAGCTCACCCCGTCCGATCTTAACGCGAACGTTTCACTCCTCGGTTGGGTGGATTCCATCCGCGACCACGGCGGCATCCTGTTCATCGACTTGCGCGATCGTAAAGGCATCACCCAGGTGAAGTTCGATCCGCAGGTTAACCCTGCGCTCGCCGCCGAGGCCTCCCACCTCAAGCCCGAATCCGTCATTGGCGTGGACGGCACGGTCGTCGCCCGCCCCGAGGGTACGGTTAACAAGACGCTGCCCACCGGAGGCATCGAGGTGGACGCTTCCACGCTGACGATTCACAACATCTCCGACACCCCGCCGTTCCCGCTCGACGATATCGGCGGCGACAAGGTCAACGAGGACCTGCGCCTCACCTACCGTTACCTCGACTTGCGCCGTCCGAAAATGCGCAAAAACCTGCAGGTGCGCCACCGCGCCGCCAAGTCGATCCGCGACTACTTCGACTCCCAGGAGTTCATCGAGGTGGAAACCCCCGCGCTCTTTAAATCCACGCCCGAGGGTGCCCGCGAATACCTGGTGCCTTCACGCATCCATCCCGGCGAATTTTACGCGTTAT
>JBIIMH010000044.1:0-9065 GCA_044338095.1 Rariglobus sp.
TAAGCATGCGCCAATCCCTAGGCATTGGCCTCATGCAATGTTTGGCGCTCTGGCCCGGCATGAGCCGCTCGATGGTCACGATGGTGGGAGGTTATTTTTGTGGGCTTTCACCCTCCCGCTCTGCGGAATTCAGCTTTCTGGTCGGCTTGCCGATTCTGACTGGGGCCGCCGCGCTCAAGTCATACAAAGCAGGTCCGGCCATGATCGAAGTCTTTGGTGCCCCCTCGGTGATTCTTGGCAGCTTGGTCGCCGCCTGCGCGGCCGCTCTCGCCGTTAAGTTCCTCGTCAACTACCTCAGTCGACACGGCCTTATTGTATTCGCCATCTACCGCCTCGCCCTTGCCGCCGTCCTCGGCGCCTGGTTTTTGGTGCAATAACATTCCAGGGGCCCCCGCCGAATCAGCGGGTGCGGTGGCGTCTTTGGGCGGCCATAAAAGCACCGCTGGCGCCCGGCTCGGGCGCGTGAGATGTGCATTTTTTAAAACAAAACGCCCCTGCAAGACGTTAATCGCTCAGCCATCTCCCACTGGAGTCTCATCGGGCGCGCGATTTCCCCTCACCCGATTTACCGCACCCGATTCCATCGATTTAGCTACGCTCCATCCCACCGGAAAAATGTTACAGGACCCGCCCTCGTGCTTGCGCCAACCGTGCGTACGCGTTGCGTTGAGCCGATGCGCATTGCTTGGACTACCCTGCCGGATCGTGCCAGCGCCGACCAACTGGCGGCCGCAGCCGTCTCCGCACATCTGGCCTCCTGCGCACAAGTTGAAGGCCCCATTTCGTCCCACTACCTGTGGGACGGTGTGCAGGAAAAAACCGAGGAATATCGAGTCGTCTTTAAAGGCATGCCGGCTCAAATCGCCAGCTTGGAAGCTTGGGTCCATGCGAGGCACCCGTACCAAGTTCCGGAGTGGATTGTGATAAAGACCGAACATGTTTCGGAAAAGTACTTGTCATGGGCCCGATCGCGCCTTAACCCCTAACCCTTTCACAAGTCAAAATCCTCTTTTATTAATCACCATGTCACAGCACAAAAGTCTCCAAGGCGCCTCCGGCATCGTCATCAAACGTAACGTTCTCAAGCGTTTTGAACGCGTAGCCGTACTCAAGAAGCGCGGTCAGTGGAAAGAGGGCGACCGTGTTGCCGGTCTGCGTAAGACCAAGCCCGAGGTCTAATAGCGCGATCCCCCTGATCGCTTTTGAAAACAGGCAGTTCGCAAGACTGCCTGTTTTTTTGTGCCCTGACATTACGCACACCCTTGCACCTGGAGCCCACACGCCTAAGCCCCCTTCGCGCGCAGCTTTAAGGCGTTCCACAGTCCGATCCATTGCCTCCGATGGCATGCTCGACCTCACCAAAAAACTCTTCGACTTCATCCAGCACATTGACGTTCACCTCAAGGAAATCAGTGCTAACTACGGGCTCTGGACCGACGGCGTGTTGTTCATGATCATCTGTTGCGGAAACCGGCCTGGTGGTGCTTCCGCTCCTTCCGGATAACTCGCTGCTTTTCGCCGCTGGAGGACTTACGGCCTTGCCTGCAACGTGCCGGTGGTAAAGAAAAATTTCGGCTTGGTCATCATCGCGATCAGCGTGATTTCGGTGATGCCCATAGCGATTGAGACCTTGCGAGTCAGGCGCGCGCACCGCTCCAATCAGATCCTCGCTTGATCCGCCAAGAAGAATAGAAGGGCAACGGGACGCAAACCCTGTTAGCCGTTCAATTGATCGCCACCGGGTAATTCTGCTTCAACGGATCCCTCAACCCCGAGATTACGCATGACTAAGTCCAACTGCCCTTTGAGCTCACCCACTTCGTTCGCCAGCGAAGCGGCGGTTAACTGAAGCGGTGTCAGCAAGCGCTGATCAGGAATCACTTCCTTCCAATTCGCACCCGCACAGACCCGATCGGTGAGCCATCGCGAAGCATATAGAAGGCAATTTAACTGCTTATGTGCCACAGCTCCTTGCGGGGCATGCTGCCACCGAATCGGTTCCGACATCTCAGGAGGAAACTCCCACCCGCGCAGTACAGCCGCCCCCACTTCCGCGCTGGTAAACCCGAGTAAAACACGTTCTCCATCCGAGAAATCATTGGGGAAGCCACGCCCGAAAAAACCCAGCGTCGGCATATGGCGCTGCACCCACTGGTCCACCGCTACCATGCCAACCCCATGCAGCAACCCCATTGTGTAGGCCATGTTAGGATCTCCTCCTCGCATCCCCGCGAGCCTTTCCGCAGCTAAACCACAGACCACCGAGCGCCGCCAAAATTCATCAGCCTCCATGTTATACGAGACCAGCGACTGCACCAAAACCTGCTCAGCGACCGCGTTCGCCACAATTTCAAAAATAGGGTTAAACCCGATCCGATTCACCGCAACCGCTACCGATTGGCACCGCACACCGCGCGAAAACACCATGCTGTTGGCGGCTTGCAGCACCCGGGCCGAAATCCCCGGGTCCAGCCGCACCAGATCGATGATCTGCTGGATATCGACGTTAATATCGACCAACTGACGCTTCAACAGCGGTATAACCCGCGGGGCCGAGGGGGGGAAATGCAGTGACTGGGCGACGGTCGCGACCGAGACCTTTGCCGCAGATGTTGGGCTTGGCGCATTCATGTTGGAGAAATCACCTTTCGCTATCTAACGGCACATTTGCCGAAAACTTTTGTGAAATCGATGCGGGTGCACCGTTTTTTTCAACCCGCCCACGAAATCCCGCTGACACCCGGTGGTAACGACAACGACTGACGCCAAGCCTCGGACTTCAGCCCGATTTACGCCAAAAATCCATCACCGCGCCTAGCATTTACCTCGTTTAGGCGTAGCTTGTTCAGCGCTGAAACTCGCTGGGGTTTGGTCAATTCGCTGAAGCCCCGACCTGATTCCGGCTTTTCCATGGTCGTCCGCTCCACCCCTTAATCGGCCAACGCCACGATTCATGTCACCCACGACAAATAGAATCCAGAACCACCACATACCCCATGCAAATGACCACCCTACTCCCGCCCTTGGCCGAAGAAATGGCCGAGGAACACGCGATCACCCATGAAGAAATCGCCCGCCGCGCCCAAGAACTCTGGAGGGAACAAGGGCGTCCGCTCAACTGTGACCTCGCCATCTGGCTGGAGGCCGAAGCCGAGCTTCAAGCGATCAAACACAAAGTTTACCGTCACCCGCACCTCCACCTCACCTACTGACCCAAGCCCACCTAGAAAGGATCCCGTTTATGCTCAGCAAATTCACCATCGATTACGTTATTTTCCCGCAGCACAATTCCACCATACGAACCCACTTTGCCGAAGACCCAATCGAGGCCGAGGAGTTCATTATGAGCCTGTTGCTGCTCCATGCCCGGATTACCGCGATTCGCCACGAAGGCGGCATGCTGACTCAACACCAGTTTGACCGAATGCTTAAAATCGCAGCCGAACGCATCGTTTCCCAATTGTTAGCCGAATCCATCCAGGTCGACGCCTCCGACATCAAGAATCGTTTTGGGTTCGCCGCCTGACTTCCCCTGCGCGGAGGTGAAAACCGACCGCCATTTTCCACTACCGCGACTTGCCTACACCGCGAGTCGCGAACGACGAAAGAGAAGCCGCTGGACGTGATACCAAAAGCTTAAACGAACTGAACTTTTTTAACGCAAAGTAACCAAGAATAAAAACTTGCAACGTATTGGCCAAAAATGATTTCGCTGCGCTTCCCAGCGCCCGTTCACCTTTGCGTTAAAGCCTCATATCGAATCGGGGATGGCACTAGGCCCTCCCCGCCCCAATAGAGGCAGCAATAATTCCGCCTCCGGGGTTCAGCCGTTTTTGGCAGCCTCCAACTCATCCCAACGAGCGAAGGCGATGGCGTGTTCGGCCTCAATCTCGTCGAGGCGCGCCTTGGCTGCCGAGGCAGCGGCCGGGTCTTTGCGATAGATCGCCACGTCACCGAGCTTAACCGTGAGCTGCGCTTGCTCCGTCTCCAGTTTCTCGATGCGCGCGGGCAACTCGGCCAGTTCACGCTGCTCTTTGTTGTTCAACTTACGCGCCGAGGCCGCGTTGGCGCTCGCGCGGACCGGGCCGCTCTTGAGAAGGGGGGTGGCCGTGGCCGCCGCCGCACGCTTGGCCAGCTCGGCCTTCCAGTCGGTATAACCACCGTCGAAGTCACCGATCTGGCCGTCGCCCTCGAACACCAGCGAACTGGTGACCACTTCGTCCAAAAAGGCGCGGTCGTGGCTCACCACGAGCAGCGTCCCCTCGTACTCGACGAGCAAGTTCTCCAGGAGGTCGAGGGTCTCGGCGTCGAGGTCGTTGGTGGGCTCGTCCATCACCAGGACGTTGGCCGGTTTGGTGAAGAGGCGGGCTAGCAGAAGGCGGTTGCGTTCGCCGCCGGAGAGCACACGGGCCGGGGTACGGGCACGGTCAGGCGTGAACAAGAAATCCTGCAAGTAGCTGATAACGTGGCGCGTGCGACCATCTATGGTGATGCAGTCACTGCCGAGGTTAAGGTTTTCCGCCACCGTCTTGTTGTCATCGATGAGCGAACGCAGTTGGTCGAAGTAGGTGACCTCCATGCGGGTGCCGTGTTTGATCGTGCCACTGGTGGGCTCAATTTGGCCCAGCAGCAGTTTGATCAACGTGGTCTTGCCGGCGCCGTTGGGGCCGATCAGGCCGATCTTGTCGCCACGCATGATCGTGGTGCTGAAATTCTTCACCAGCACGCGACCGTCCGGGTAGGAGAAGCTCATGTTCTCCACGTCGACGACCTTGGCGCCGGAGCGTTCGGCCTCGACCAACTTGAGGTTGGCGTTGCCGGTTTTGCTGCGGCGGGCGGCGCGCTCGGCGCGCATGGCAATGAGCTGGTGCACACGACCTTGGGCGCGCGAACGTTGGGCGCGCACGCCGCGGCGAATCCATTCCTCTTCTTGCGCGAGCTTTTTGTCGAAGGCGGCCTGTTGTCGCTCCTCGGCTTCGAGGCGGTCGGCGCGGCGCTGCAAGTAACTGTCGTAGTCGCAGTCCCAATTCGTGAGCACGCCGCGGTCGAGTTCAACGATGCGGGTGGCCAGTTTCCTTAAAAACGCACGATCGTGAGTGACGAAAAACAGGCTGGGCTTTTCGGTCAGCAGAAAGTCTTCGAGCCAGAGGATGCTTTCGATGTCGAGGTGGTTGGTCGGCTCGTCGAGGAGCAGCAAATCGGGCTGGCCGGCCAAGGCGCGGGCCAGCAGCACGCGGCGCTTCAACCCGCCGGAGAGTTTTTCAAACTGGGCGGACGGCGAGAGCTGGAGCTTCTCGATGAGATTGTCGACGCGCACGTCACGCTCCCAGTCCTCCTCGTGATCGCCCTGGGCACGCAGGCCTGAGGTAACAATATCGGTCACCGAGCCGAAAATATCGGAAGGGATCTCTTGGTTGAGACGCGTGAAAACGGCGCCGGGTTGGCGGAAAACCGCACCGGTGTCGGACTTGATCTCGCCGCCGATGACCTTCATCAGCGTGGATTTACCCGCGCCATTGCGACCGACCAGACACAGGCGTTCACCCGGATCGACTTGAAAGTTGACCTTATCAAGGATAGCCGGACCACCGAAACAGAGATTAACATCAAGGAGACTGAACAGAGCCATAAGCGCGCCAACTTGTCAGCCGCATGGCTGTCATTGCAACCCTGCGCTCAGTAAACCTACGAGCTCCGCCAAACGCGCTGCCATCCCCCCGCCCCTCAAGCCGTGGCAAATCAACCACGGCCGTGCCTGATCAGGATAACCGCTTCGCGCTTACCGCGCAGTGAAGCCGAGGTTTCGCCCATCGATTCGGTAACCACTTGGTTTGCCAGCAGGAACCGGCCATAACGGTCCTTGAAGAAAACCGGGGCAGGCAGCAGTTGCATCATATTGGGTGAAAAAGCCTGACGCCACCCGCCGATCACGCTCTTCCAGCGCGACACTCATCGCGGACTGGAGCGCTGCAGGAGCCAGATCGGTTGCCTCCACGCAGGCGGCTGCATGATCGAGAATCATTTCGCGGGCGGCAGCCAAATCCTGCGCAGGCCAACCAGGCCCAATGACCACCATGCTGATCGGACAGGCCTTCAAGGCTTCGGCCAAGGTGGCAAGGTCGGCGACGGCCGACAAAACACGCGCGTCGGCGGCCACGGGGAGGTCTTTAATCACTTGCGAAATTAAACCGAGCGGAACCAGGTGACGGGGGAGCGGTTCCGTAGAAAAAGGTGTTAACGTCCAATCCAGACAGCGGATTACCGAAGCAGACAAGAACACCCTAAATCATGCAAATAAACCCAGGGGCGACCCGAAAACCGACGAAGCCGGAGCCATCAGCGATTCCAGTGCTTGAAACAAAAGTAGCCCACCCCCGCAAACCCCGACAGCGTGGCAGGAATCAGCAGCGTGGCGAAGCCGATGTGGGTGTAACTCAGGCTGCCGAGTACCCCTCCGGTGAAAAACCCTGCCAGCAACACCAGCAGAAGGCGGATGCGGCGAACATCAATCTCCACGCCCCGCAGTTTTAACCCAATGGCGATGCCCACATCGGTGATGACGCCCGTCATGTGGGTGGTGCGGATCACGGCACCGCTATAATGCGTCGCCATCGCGTTTTGCAGGCCGCAGGCCATCGCCGCCAAACAGTCGCCGGCGTAGTTCCCGGTCATGAGCATTTGGCTGGCCGCGAAAAGTAGCGCCGACTCAATGGCCAACACCACCCCGTAACGCCGCCCGAGCTTGAGCGCACTGTCACGAATGATCGTCCCGCTAAGAACGCTGCCAAAAAAAAAGGAAAGCAACACGGCGACCGCGTACCCCGCCAACGAAAACCGCCCCGTCGCCAGCTCGTTACTCAACACCGTCACCGTTCCCGACATGTGCGAGATCGCCTGATGATGCATGCCCAGAAACCCCACCGCATTGATGCCCCCCGCCATGCAAGCAAGGCCGAAACCTCCCAACACAATCCAAAGCGGAGTCGGTTTAGAGAACATTGTGGTAACTGCTTAAAGCGCGTCCGTGTCGCCTCGGCAAGCTCGCGCCCAAACGCAACCACGCGACCAATTTCCGTAATCCTAAAGCGTGGATTGGGTTACCTGCACTCGCCGACGTCAAGCCAGCCCTGGGCATGACTTGACTGAGCTGCGGCCTGCGCCGACCACCAGCGGCGGGGCACCCTGCCAAGCCCGGCAAACGCGGAGGGCCAACCTGAGCAGCCACTGATAAAATTTTGGTTTTGGGGCCTATAAGCCGGATTATGTGAGTCGGCCTTACGGCCGGTGTTCGCCATTTCTCTAGCGGGCTTGCGCCCGCTGCGGACCGAGGTCCGCTGCGGCATACCCGTGGCTATAGGACGAGCAGCCCAGCCACCTATTTTGCCTTGCACCGGAAGGGGTTTGTCGTGCCGCCCTCATTGCTGATGGCGCGGTGGGCTCTTACCCCACCTTTTCACCCTGACCTCGCGGTTGCCCGCGCGGCGGTTTGTTTTCTGTGACACTTTCCGTCAACGCGCCTTTAAGCGTGCTGCCCGCACTTGCCGTGAAGCTCGTGCGGCATCCTGCCCTACGGTGTCCGGACTTTCCTCTCCAAGCATTAACTACGGTCAGCGGTTTTACCCACCAACAGGGATCAAAGAACCTGGAGCGGCGAACCGGCCCCAAAACCAAGCGGACACCTTACGAACAGGGAATGCCCAATGTCCAGTGGCCAATGTCCAATTCCAAAAACTCCAGCCCCGCCTCCATCGCCTCCGGTCATTGGGCCTGAACATTAGTCCAGAGTCCTAGAACCTTAGAGGCCCACGGCCCTTGAGCATTGAACCTTGCTCCTTGGTCATTGGCCATTGGTCCTTGGTCATTGGTCATTGGTCATTGGTCCTTGCTCCTTCTCCTCAGACGGCATCCCACCAGACGATCCGCCCGCACTGGTCGCAGGTCGGCAGTTGCGCCGCCGCATCACCCTTGCCACGCACGGCAGACTCGACCTCGGAGGACACCTTTAAATGGCACCCGCCACACTTGTTACCGCGCAGCGCCACGCACACCGGCTGCTGACGCGCGGCGATCCGGTCGTAGAGTCGCAAGGCCACAGCATCGATGGGCATGCGGACAGCGGCCACCTCGGCCTGCGACAGCTTGAGCTCGGCAGCCAGATTGATTTCGCGTTCGCGCAACATGCCGATGCGCCCTTGGTAGCCCGCGATATTCTCCTTCAAAACAGCCTCGGCTGCGGCGAATTTCTTCTTAGCTTCGTCGATCTGATACATCACTTCGAGCTCCTGCCCCTCCAGCGCCGCGATGGCCTCCGAGGTGTGCTCGATCTCTAAACCAAGCGCCTTAAATTCGTCGTTTTTGCGCACCTGAACCTGCTGCGTCTTGTATTTAGCCAACTTGGCCTCCGCTGAACCGATCTCGGTTTCCAACAGTTTCTTTTTGCTCTCCAGCGACATCCACTCGGCGCGGGCAGTGTCGATCGCGGCCTTCTCGGCGGCGATTTTTTTCTCCACCCCGGCAATTTCGTCAGGAACGGCCTTCAGCTGCGCGTCCCAGCCAAGCCGTTTGCTATCGCGATCTTGGAGAACCAAAATTTTTTCCAGCGTGGGATTTAGCATGCCCCGACGCTCGCAGCTCATAGCTCAGGGCTACGAGCTTAAATATAATACATCTCCTGATCAGTTTTAACGGTAAACATATCCAACGTGTAGCTGCGGCACTTCGTCTCCAAAGAGGCCCTAACCTCACGCCAAATCTGGTTTACGCGACGCCCCGAGTGACCTTCGCCTGTCCCGTTCAGCTCTAGCAAATCCCCCTCGATCAGCTTCACGATATCGTAAAGCGTGATCTCGGCCGGTGGCCGGGCCAGTGCATAACCGCCCTGTTTGCCACGCCGGCTGATGATCAACCCCCCGTTGCGCAGTTCACTGAGTATTTGCACGAGATAATTCGCCGGCACCGACTCGATTTCGGCGAGCTGCTCAATGTGCGCCAATTCGGGGGTCCCATAGCTTTTCGCCATCTGGGCCAAGACCCGACACGCGTAATCAACTTTGACGGAGAGTTTC
>JBIIMH010000045.1:0-9061 GCA_044338095.1 Rariglobus sp.
TGTGCCCTTGAGCGTGAGCGCGGGGTGTTACCTGTCTCAAAGTGGCTTTTCCAGAACACAATAAATGTTGTGCGTACAGTATTCCTCCAAAAACGACACTCGGCGTAACAACGAGAGCACCCGCGATAGACCGTGCTTACTGCGGTTCACCTCAAAACGCACCACCTTCAGGCCACTTCCGTAAATGAAACGTCGGTAATCAGCCAAGGAATACATGCTCAAGCCGAGATCCCGAATACTGGTCAGCGGCGCGTCCGAGTAAGTAAAAACAGGTTCACCGCGAGCACGGAGCCGGTTCAACCGTTGCACGATTTTCGCCTCGGACTCCCAAAGGTGGGCCCAGGGAAACTGTCGCCACGGCAACCGCGTCGCCACCCGACCGTGGTGGCCGAACGGACTGTTGTAGAGCGGCCCGAACCCCGAGTATATCCGCCCGCCGGGTTTTAGGTGGAACGCCATTGCGCGGATCATTCCTTCCAGATCCATGATGTGCTCGAAGGAGTCCTTGGAGACGATAATGTCGAACTTCCCCTGGTTAAACCGGGCCAAATCCTCGTCGTAAAACTCAAGTACAGGCTGCAAATCAGGAAAGGCCTGAGCGGTGTGCTGGCGAGCGAAGGCGATCAGCTTGGCTTCGGTGTCCAACCCGACCACTCGGGCCGCTCCCCCTGCCGCCATGTCCACACAGAGCGCGCCCAACCCGCAGCCCACATCAAGCACGTGTTTTCCGGAAAACTGCGGGCGGCCGACGAGCCGCCACCAAAACTCCGGGTTTTCGTCCGCCCCTCGATTAAAATAGTCCACGTCAGCCTGATCCAGTCCCCGTAAATCCCCCGCACCGCGCGAGGACGAGGAATCCGGCGGTGTTTCTGGTGGACGGCTCCCAGTGAGGTGCGAGCTTTCGGTGCCCCGCCCCTGTTTCCCCTCCGATTGAGTCTGATTTTTACCCCGCTGATCGCGCTTCATCGGATCGTAATGAAACCAATCCTGGAGACAGCCCTGCCAGTAGGTGTGTACGGTGCGCAGAAGCGCTTGCTGAGTTTGGGTCATGGTCTTGAGCGATTCAGGTTGGAGTAAAGTTAACCCCGGCCTGTCGTCCTGCACCGGGGCCACCAGCTTCGCACATCGCTGAGAGCGGGCCTATGGGGTGAGCCGCGCAGACCCAGCCAAAAACAACCCACCTCCACCAACACCGAATCCAGCCAAAAGACACTTCAGGACGTAGCGTGTGCGTGAGATTGTGATCAGCCGTGCTCCCCCTCACCACGCGGCTTGCGTTGCGCACGGCATTGGGCGCACCCTAAAAGCTCAACCTGAACACACCCCGCTTTACGATGAAACCGCTCCGCATCCTTCTTCTCTCTCTAGGTTTTCTGGGACTGCTTTTGGGCGTGATCGCAGCCCTCGCATTTAACCCGGGGGCGCAGACTTGGGCGGCGCGCCGGTTCGCGCCCGCCTCCCCTGCCCTCACCGTCACTTTTGACGGCGTCGACGCCGGCCTGCAGCGCACACGCGTAAACAACCTTAAAGTCGTCCAACCCGGTCTCGTTTTCAGCCTGCCCTCCGCCGAGGTGGACGTTAACTTGCTCGACGCGGCACGTGAAAAAATCGCCGTCAAACGTCTGGTTGCCCATGGCTGGATTCTTGACCTCACAGCGCCGGGCGCGGCGAATACCCCGCATCCACCCTCCAGTCCCCCTGCGTCCACCGCTGCCAATGCCCCCGTCTCGGCCCCCGCGCCCACCTTGGTGCACCGCGCCGCTTCGGCCGAGCAGCATGCCCGGGCCGCCTTCAATGGGCTATTCGCCCGCCTGCAACTACCCGTTGACCTCGCCATCGACGGAGTTGATCTCAAAGGCGATGTCATTCTCCCCGAAGGCCGCATCCATGTCGCGATCACCGGCGGCGGTCTTAAGGCCGACCATGAGGGTAAGTGGGCCATCATCGCCACTGCAGTCAGGCCTGGGGCGACTCCCCTGACGGTTAAAGGAGAGCTCATCGCCCGCTTGGTGACCCCGCGCAGCTTTGACCGCATCGAACTTGCACTGACCGTCGCAGCCACGCGCAGCCCCAGCCCCCAGCCATCCGCAGGCGAAAGCCTCTCGGTTAACCTGCGCGCCACCAGCGAGGCCAAAAGCGAAACCTACGCCGCCGTTTTACGCACCGGGCACCGCGAACTTCTCAACTTAAACCTCGCGTTGCCCATCGGCACCGAACCGCTGACCGGCTCGTGGACACTCGACTTGACCACGGCGGACGCCACTCCCTTCGCCTTCGGCCATGCGCTGCCTGATTTTGCGGCCAAGGGAAACGGGGCGTTTTCGACCGACCGCACCTTCACACAAATTAATACCTCGGGATCGCTGAATGCGTCGGTCGATCAACTCGCCCTGCTGCGACCTGAATTCGCCTCGCTGGGCCACTTGGATTTGCGCGCCAGTTACGACCTCAGCACCCTCGATCAACTGGTGCGCCTCAACCGCTTTGACCTAAGCCTGAGCGCCGGAACCAAATCCGTGGCGAGCATAACGGCCCTGCAACCGATTGCGTTTAACCGCACCACCGGCGCACTCGCCGCCACCCCGGGAGCAAGCCCAGAGCTGATGAGCCTGGTCATCGACGGCATACCCCTGGCCTGGGCCCAGCCCTTCCTGGGTGAGCTTGAACTCACGGGACAGGATCTCCGAGGGGCGTTCACCGTCCTCGCCAGCAATGGAGGGTTGTCCTTACGAAACTCTCAACCACTCACGATCGCCAACCTCGCGTTGGCACAAGGCAGTCGCCCACTCGTCAAAGGAGTGGACGTAGCCCTCGCCGCCCAGGCCGACTACACGCCGCAAGGGTGGAACACCGAGATCACCCAATTGACCGTCTCGCAGGCCCAATCACCGCTCCTGAAACTGACCGCCAAAGCCGGGATGCCCGCCGGTGAACAGCAACCGCTCACCGCATCCGGAACGTACGAACTGGAGTTAGCCGAAATGCTGGCACAACCACTGGCGAACGCCTCGTTGGCCTTGTCGAAGGGCGTGGCACGAGGGGATTTCAGCGCATTGCTCGGGGCAGCGAAGACGGCCACCTTAACCCTGCAACTCACAAACCTCGTCGCCGCAAATGCAGGAGCCACAAAACTGCCCTCCGTTGTAGTGCTGGCGCGGGCCGATGTAGATGCAGCCGGACGCCTCAACGCCCAGATGCCGATTGTCATCACCCAAGGCGCGCGGCGCTCCGAAATCACCCTCAAGGCAGCGCGTAACCCCACTGCGGGTGCGGTTCCGCTCAGCGCCCAGGTCACCGCAGGCACGGTCTACCTCGACGACGTGTTGAGCTTCGCAACGCTGCTCGGCCAGGCACCGGCTGATTCATTGGCCAGCGCAAAGCCGGCCACGTCGCCCACGCCCCAGCCCGCACTCAACCCCGCAAAACAGGTCAAGTCCGCGGCCGCGATCTCGGCGGCACCCACTGCACCAATCTGGGCGGGGGCTTACGGCGACTTCAAACTCGACATCCAATCGCTGGTTTATTCGCGCGAATTGAAGATCAATGAGATCAACGCGGGCGTTCAACTCACCCTCGACGCGCTCACTCTGGAGGGGCTGCGGGCCACGTTGAGCACGGGCGGCCAGTTTCAGGCTGCCGGCGCGCTGCGCTTCGACGCCAAGCAAGCCGAACCCTACGAGCTAAAAGCGGACGTTTCCCTGATTGATCTCGAATCGGCCCCGCTGCTGCGCGCGCTCGCACCGGGCCGCCCCTCGCCGCTTGAGGGCAAGTTCAAGCTTACCACGCAACTCGCGGGCAGCGCCCCCACGCCCTCGGGCTTTGGCGGCACAGCCATCGGCGACATCGCCTTGAGCAGTACGGAGGGCACCTTGCGTATCCTCAGTGTTAAGACGGGCGCCCAGGCCGACACCGTTGCCACGGTCGCAGCGGTTGCTGGGCTGTTCGGCGCCTTCACCGGCAGCGATGCGACCATCAAAAAAGCGGAGCAGGTGCGCGCCGCGGCGGTGGTTGCCAAACAACTCTCTGCGATCGCCTACACGCAGCTCAACGTGGTCGTCGGCCGTGACGCCCAGCGAAATCTGGCGGTGAAAGACCTCACGTTGATCTCGCCGCAAATACGCTTGGCCGGTTCGGGCCAAATCACCCAAAAGGAGGGTGTGCCGCTACTCCAGCAGCCGCTTCTGTTGAGTCTCAAACTCGGCTCGCGGGAGCCGCTCACCAGCAGCCTGCGCAGCCTGAAACTGGCGGCCGAAAAAGCCGACTCACAGGGCTACACGTCGCTGCTCGATGAGGTGATTCTCGACGGCTCGCTACAATCGATCGGCACCGGCCAATTACAGCGACTGCTCGACCGCGCACAGGCGGAGTAAGATTGCGTCGGCACTCATCCTTGTCGAAGACCTGGATGAGAACTGGGGCCGAACATCAAGTGCGCTGACGATCGCTCAGTGCCCAAGCCAGGTCGCGGGCGAAAAACGGGCCTCGATAAATCATGCCGGTGTAAACCTGCACGAGGGTCGCACCGGCATCGAGTTTCTCGGCCGCGCTTGCCGGGTCAGAGATGCCGCCCACCCCGATGATCGGCAACTTGCCAGCGGTGGACCGCGAAATGTAGTTCACCACCTCCGTGGACTTTTTGCGCAGTGGCTTGCCACTGAGCCCGCCGGACTCGTTGACCTCACTGAAGAAGCCCGGCCGCGCCAAGGTGGTGTTGGTGGCAATGATGCCCGCCAAGCCGAACTCGGCGATCACCCCGAGCGCCGCATCGATCTGCGGCCACGACAAATCGGGGGCGATTTTGAGCAACACCGGCAATAACGCGCAGCCGCGTTTGGCCGCACGCTCACGGTTGGCCGCCATGATCGCGCCCAGCAGCTCGCGCAGCGGTTTCTCGTCCTGGAGCTGACGCAAGCCCGGGGTGTTGGGACTGGAAACGTTGAGCACGAGGTAATCGGCGAAGTCCGCCAGCCGGGCAAAACTAGTCAAATAATCGGCGACCGCCTCCCCCAAGGGCGCAACTTTGGATTTGCCCAAGTTAACCCCGAGCGGGATGCGGCGCTGGCCGGGGCCGGGTTGTTTCGCCAAGCGTGCCGCGACGGCAGCCGAGCCCTCGTTGTTAAAACCCATGCGGTTGATCACCGCCTCCTCCGCCGGATAGCGAAACATGCGCGGCTTCGGGTTGCCCGGCTGGGGTAACGCGGTGACCGTGCCGATCTCCACATGGCCAAAACCGAGAGCGGCGGCCGCCTCCCAGGCGCGCGCGTTTTTATCGAAGCCGGCGGCCAGCCCCACCGCGTTGGGGAACTTCAATCCAAAAGCCTCCACCGGGCGGTAGCGAGAGGCCGGCAGCTGCATGCAAGACTCCATCAAACGGCACACCGGCGTCCCACGCCCGAGCAGGGAAAGGGCCTCGACGCCCAGCTCGTGAGCCGGCTCGGAATCCATCTTGAACAACGCCGGACGCAGCACCTTTTCGTATATGAAACCCATAGATGCACGGCACAGTGGGAAGCTGCCGCCAAAAATCAAGTTCACCTAGGCGGCACGCCACCAGAATTGGCCCCGTTTTTGTGCTTGTTATCCCGCTCTAATCGCTAGCACGCTGACAACGAAATTACCCCCCCTGAGCCGCACCGTAGCAGCACCTGCAAAATCTTTTCACCAAAGTCGTTTCGCAGTTTGACTCCACTACAGCGCGCGCTCTTTGCTCCGACCAACTCCCTAGAAAACTGTCATGGCAAAATCATCTGCAACTCTCGATTGGTGTATCGTTCGTCTTGGTGACGACCACAACTGGTGGGTCAACGAAGTCAGCGACTCGGTTCGCTGGGACGTCGATGGGCTCAGCATCATCGACCCGCGCCAAATGGCCCACCTTATTGAACTGGTTGAGCCACTCCGCGACTACGGGCTGGACCAGGATCTGATGGAAGCGGCGTTCATCCCCTTCCGCATCGAAAGGGAAGCCGGCGAGCAGCTCGTTCGTCTTAAGCGCGTCAAAGACTCCTTCTTTGAGTCCGAAGAAAAGTTATTCGCCCTTGCCGATATCCTCGACGAGGAAAACGGGCCCTACGCCGACCTGCTCGACCACCTCACACGCTGCCGCGTAAAGATGCTCAACGACCTGTTCAACTTTGAGTCCAAGCTCACGGTCGACGAGGTCGAGGACGAGATCCGCGAAGACCAAAATGCCAGTTTCATTGAGGGCAAGGCCATCCATACCTTCGACGAGCTGAGTGCCATCCTTGACTACGTTCCTGCCGGCTGGGAATCCGAGGAGGGCGAAGAGCGCGCCACCAAGAGCGATGACGACATCGACGACGAAGACCTGCCCGAACTCGACGAAGAGGATGAAAAGACTCTCGCCGGCGACTCCACCCTCAAATGGGACGAGGAGGATGACGCCAAGGACGACGATGAAAATAAAAAGCCGTCGGACGATGACGACGACGAGAATGAAGACGAAGACGACGATTCTGACGACGAGGATGATGACGACGAGGACGAGAAACCCAAAGCCAAGTCGAAGGCCAAACCCAAGAAGCGCTAAGCTTACGCTCAGTGCCTAACAACAAAACGGCGCCTCTTATGCAGGCGCCGTTTTTGTTTTAACCCAGGCGGGCGTCGACACGGAGCGCACCGCGTAAACCAATCGCACTGCCGAAAGAGCGGGATGAGCCCAATCGGGAAAGTGACGGAGCCCGAATTGAGTCAAATGAAGTGGGCAATAACGGGCTGTAACCGGGTAACGCACGCCAATGATCTCCAGCCTTATGATTGCGCAGCGGAACGGTTAGAAACGAAGTGGACCGGTAGCCCGTCTGGAGATCGAAGGCGCGCATCCCAGAAAAATCAAAACCGGGCGCATGGTAGGCATCGGGAATTTTCACCGTTGTGCCATCAAGCACGGCACAGGCGACAATCGAAGTTCGATTGGGCGAACCATCGGCAAATGCAGAGGAATACTGTTGAAGGGGATAGGCTTACCGCTGGTGCCGCCGTCCGCTTGCGTGATGTCTTTGGCCCCCGGCAGAATCTGCTCAAGCAATTTCACCGGATCAGCCTCCGCAGACAAAGCGATCCCGATTGAATTCAATCGCTCGATACGCTTGGTGAAGGCTTCTTAACCGGACGACATGTGGGCGTAGGTTAACCCCCGAGTATGCTGAGACAATTTTACAATAGGGGCGGCTCAAACCCGATCGAGTCACTTCACCCGCTCAGCCTCGAAGCGGTAAAACACCCAGGTCGCCGGCACGCCCCGCTCGTCGCGGTGGCGCGTCTCGTACTCGCGCAACACACGCCGCAACCGCCCTGGCGCAAACTGCGTCACCGGAGCCGCGCCCACCCCGTGCAGGCTGCGCAACAGCTCCAACGCCGATTCTTGATAAAACACCCGCGTGCTCGCCTCGCTGCGAACGCGCCGCAGTCCGCCGCGTTCGAGTGCTTCATCCCACACCGCCGGAGTGCGCCACGTCAACGGGCTCGCTCCCGGGGTCAGCGCCCGTAGTTCGGGCAAGCTGCCGTCGGCAAATAAACCGGCGAGCACCCGCCCGCCGGGCTTGAGAGCTTCGCGCCAGGCGCCATATACCGCCCCGGGATCCTCCATCCATTGCAGCATGCTGCTGCTAAAAATCCAGTCGCACGCGGGCTGACGCTCCGGTGCCTCGGCGCGCATCACCCGCCACGCCACCTGCGGCAACGCAACACGGCCTTCGTTGCACATCGCTTCCGCCATATCGGTGGCTGTCAGCGTGCCGGTCCAGGGCAACAGCCGCCGGGTAAACACGCCCGTGCCTGCGCCCAACTCCAGCGCCTGTCCGCTCCGATTTGTCGGCAGCCACTCCGCTAGCCAATCGGCCATGGCCACCTGCACCGCCGCGTGGCCAGCGTAGGTACCGGCAGCACGGGCAAAACTGTCTCGCACATGCGCGAGCGAGGTCGGCGCGGGGGAGGTGGACTCGGCGTTCATTGGCCATCACGCGCCCACGCGTGCATAAGCGCCTGCGGGTGATGACTCGCACCTGTCACCGCGTTAAGCGCCGGCTGAATCCGCACCAGCAGCGCCGCATCCAGCAACGCATCTTCAGCACCGACAAAACCCGTCCAGCCCTGCGGCCACGGCGCGTCAAAGCGGTCCTGCGCGAGTTTATCCAAACCCCACTGTAACCCCTCGGCGGACACGAGCAATCCCGCCGTCTTACAGCCCAGCAACCCGGCGCGCGCATAAAAATCCGCCAACGCCGCGACCGGATCCCGCCGCACCCAGCGCGCCAGAAAACGAACCTGTGTCCGCGGCACTTTCCCGCCCAACGCCTCCTCCTGCGCAAACGCCAGCACCGGCGCCAGCAGAACGACTCGCGGAGTCAGTTGCCCTACCGCCTCGGCTTCTTGAAACAACAGCAGCGAACCCAGCGAATAGCCCGCCACCGCGTCCCACGGTCCGCCCGCACGAAGCTGCGCCAACCAATTCGGCTCCGCCGCAAAAAAGTGGTGCTCGGCATCAGGGAACGCCGTCTGCGCCAAAGGCGCGAACCAGCTCGCCGGCACCGCCCAGCCCAGTATCCAAGCGATCCTCACACCAACTCCCGTCCGGCAGCCAAGGCCGCCAGCAAGCGCGTTTCGTCCGCCTCATTAAACGTGCGTTGCAACGACAGGCGCAGCCGGCTCGTGCCTTCGGGGACCGTCGGCGGCCGCACCGCCGCCACCCCGATGCCCGCCGCCCGCAGGTGCGTGGCCAACGCCACCGTCCGCCCCGCCTCGCCGATCATAATGGGCACGATGGGCGCGTCGCCTTCGGGCGCGTCCCAGCCCGCCCCGCGCAGTCGCTCACGCAGGCGCCGCGACGCGTGTTTCCACCCGGCTTGGTCAGCGGCCGCCAATTCGCGCACGCGCCCGACCGCCGCACGTGCCGCAGCAGCCGAGGGCGGTGGCAACGCCGTGGAGTAGATAAATTCACCGGCTTCGTTGATCAGCGCGTCCCGCCACAGCTCGTGGTGAAACAGCGTGTAGGCACCGCCCGAGGCCAGGGTCTTGCCGCAGGTGCCGACCAGCACATCGA
>JBIIMH010000046.1:0-8973 GCA_044338095.1 Rariglobus sp.
CACCGGAAAGGATCGACGGCTTCGGTCCGGAATCGCCGGTGGCGGTGTTCGAGCCGTGAACGTCGGCGTGGGGGCTCCACCTAGGGGAAGTGACGGCGCCCGATCAGCGCACGTTTCCTTTCACTGTCCAAGCGGTTGCGCTTTCTGCTACACCTTTCCGGTCGAACGGATTATTGCCGAATCGCAGGGGTTGGTTTAACCCGCACCCATTTCATTTCGCCAATGCTTACAATTCCATCCGCGGTTCTCGGCCGTGCGGGAGTCGTGAACACGAGAAGGTCCCCTTCCATCCTGACATTTCTAATCTGATTGGTGCCGTTCAACGTCTCGTTGGATGATATGTCGACGTGGTGGGTAACAACAGGGCCCTCGATGCTAAAGGTGCCGCCATAGGCAAGCAGGGTTCGATAAAGCTGCACTCTGTCTTGGTCGGTCACCTTGCTGAAATCGGCCGGCTTCGGGCGTTCACCGAAGGTCACGATGGTCGACATGCGTCCGTCCGGAGTATAGGTGAGGAAGCCCTTGGGATCGTTTCCCCATATAAAAGACTTTTCGCCGGTCGCGACCACCGTGCTGGTGGCGCTTACCAGTCGCCATGCGCCATATAGACTGCCGGCCTCCAATGCAAAAGCCCGGGATGCCAGGCAGGTTAAGATCAAACCGAGTATAAGTTTATTCATGGGATTTTTTTTGTGCCTGTATACTTCACCAAAAGTAGTTGCGTGCCTATGGTAAAATAGGGCGATTATATAATGGAAAATCCGAGAAGGAGCAGTGGTTTTTGCAATCGGTTGTTCTCGCGAACCGCGCATGCTTGGATCGAGGTTGCCCGACCGGCGGCGCTGCGAACGGAACTGCTTTTACGGTGGGTATGGCCTGGTCGGTGCGGCCGGAGCCCCTCCCCAGGGAGGGGCTCGAGGTTGCCGGGAGTCGCTCGCCTCACTGCCGGGACGCGCTTACGCGATAAAAGCGTCGTCCGGAGGGTTCGGGCTCCGTCGTGTCGCGTATTATGACCCCACGCGTCGCGCCGACGACCGATTCGCTGACGGTGATACCGGTCTGCACAGCGACGAACGGCAAGCCGCCCTGACTGGACGCGATGTCGATCCAAGCGCCGTGGAGCGAGGTGCTGGATTGCACGGTGAGGCGGAGATCCCCGTGCTCTGGTATGCGGCTAAAGCGCAGGACGAGTCCGTCGGTCTCGCTGGTCAGCTGGGGAAGAATTCCGGGGGAGGGAGCCAACGGGTTTCCGTTCAGGGCGTACTCCAACAGATTAGGGATGCCGTCTGTGTCGGGGTCGGCAACGTCGCCGGCGATCGACGGAGTGCCCGCAGAGGTGCCGAAGTTGCGCTCGCACCATTGCCGGAATGGAGAGGGCGCAAAGGTGGCTTCGATCGTGCGGTTGGCGGCGAGAGCGGTGAAGGTAAATGATCTCAGCGGGCCTTGCGAGATGCCATCGACGCGCACATCGGAGACGACATAGCCCTCAGCCGGGGCGATGGAGAAGGTCTGGATCGAGCCGGGAAGAACGGGCACGGTGCCGAGCGGGTGGATCACACCGCCGGGCCCGGCGCTGGCAGTAACAACCCGATTCGTGTTCACGAAGCGCGCGATCAGGTTGGCCTCGACCTGCTCGCGCTCGGCGGTCGAGAGGGCGACTTTGTACACCAGCACGTCGCCGATGTGGCCGTTGAAAGCGGACCAGTCGTCCGGATCGTTGCGGCCAATGTTAAACGCGTTGGCGTACGGTCGTCCGCCCACCGCGGGTTCGAGGCGGGTGAGGTCGCTGAGCGAAGTGTTGTTGAGCACCTCAATGCCGTTGACAAAGACCTTAAACGTCCCGCTTGGCTGGGCCACGAGGGTGAGAACGGCGCTCTCGCCGTCCGGAAGGGCGGGGCCGGGGAGATTTAAGAAGAACGTGCCGTTACGAATGACTCCGATTTTACCGGTCAAATTGTCGACACCAAGGGAGAGTTGGTCATACAAAAGGTTCACCACGGACGTCCACGGCGCATAGTCGCCGCGTCGCGGCCTGACCGCCACAACGATTGTCGCGCCGTTGATCGGCACGGGGGTGTCCACGGTGGCCACGCGGAATCCATCGGCGTTCTTCTGTAGAGTCCGCACCCAGCGGATGCCGTCGATGGTCTCCGCTGTCGGTTCACCCATGGCCGTGAACAGCGTGCCGGCCTTTTGATATGCAGGCCAGGAGCCGGCCGGCCCAGGGAAGCTTTCGACTAGGGCGGAGAAGAGCAGGTCGGCGGTGCGCGGGAACGCCTGGGCACGGAGGGCGAAATCGATATTGTTTACGGGCTGACTGCGCAGGTCGATCGGTCGTGCGGCGGTGTTGTGCACCCCGGCGCTGCCGGCCGTGACGCGCCAAAGACCGTCGGGCAAGACGATCGAATAGCGCCCCGTGGAGTCGGCGGTGACCGTTAGGCTCTCGCCGAAACCGGAATCGGGCGAGAACGTGATGCTGGCGCCAGGCAGCGGCGCGCTGTCGCCATGGCGGGTCACGCGGCCGGAAACCGTGACGTAAGCGGTGAGCGTAAAATCCTGGGCTAGCCTCGGAGCGTTCTGCACCAAGACTTCCCGCTCGGCAGAGCGACTCAAGCCGGGTGCGACGGCGTACACGCGCCATACGGCGTTGATGAGCGGCTGGCGGTAGGCACCCTGTTCATCCGTAATGGCCCTGATGGGCCACGGCCCCAAGTCCCCGGAAACCGGCAAGAAAACCACCTGGGCCCCCGCGATGGGCTGGCCCGCCGCCGTGGCCACGAGTCCGGAGACCGGCTGGCGCGGCGGGGCGCTGGCTGGATTGAGTGGATCGGTGCCCACGATGATTTCCGTCCCGTCGGTAACGCCGTCCTGATCGGCGTCTAAGACCAGCTCGTCGGCGGAGAGAGCGCGGTCGTGCACCCGGACCAGAAGGAGCTCGCCGTTGAATACGAAGGGGCGATCGGGGGTTTGCGGGGAGTGCGCATAGCCGATGCGAAAGACCTTCGGGGTGGCGGCGTCATCGCTCGCCGGTCCCTCGTAGGTGCGGGAGGCAACCGGCTTGCCGTTCACCAGCAGCGTGGCGGTGTTGCCGTTAAAGGAGAGGGCTACGTGCTGCCAGCTGTTTAGCGTACCGGACACGCCGGTGGACCAGAAGCCGGACAGCCCGTCGAGCTTGGCCACCCAATTGCCGGTGGCATCGAGCCCGAGGCCGGGCCCCCGGCCCTCTTCGTACTCGTTGCCCGCGTCGAGAATCGGCTGGTAAGAGGCGGAGGAGGCGCGTGGCTTGACCCAGGCGGCGAGGGTGCGATGGCGGCCGTTGCGCGCCCCGCTTTCCGCGCGCGTGCTCGTGCCGTCGAAGTTCGCCGGGACGGCGGCGGCCAGGGCGATCGTGTGGCCGCGGCGGGAGATTTCCTGGCGCAGCTCGGCCTCAGTGATCGTGACATTGTAGAAGCGAACGTCCTCGAAGCGTCCCCGGAAGAGCGCGCCGGCGGCGTCCCGTCCGAGGTAATTGGCCTGGGGTGTCTCCTCGTCGTTGGGTGCGAGCATGTCGAGCGGACCAAGGTTGGTGGCGGTGGAGTCCTCAAGGGAACCGTCCACGTAGAGGTGGGCGTGGGTGCCGCTCAGCGAAAAGGCGATATGGCGCCACGTACCGTTACCCATCAGGCTGGTGCTGGTGAGGGAGTGGGTGGTGGTGCCGTCGCTCAAGGTGAGCACGGCGCGGGCCTCGGCGGAGCGCTCGAGCCGGATGAAGCGGGAAGCGCCGTGTCCGAGCAAGAGCAGGGGAGCGGCGGACGAGTTTTGGCTGGCGGGCTTGACCCAGCAGGCGAAGGACAGTGCGGGCGTATCGACGAGGCTGCGGTCAAGCGCGGCGTACGAGCCGGTGCCGTTGAATTCCATCACGGGCGAACCGAAGAACGGATCGAAGGGCCGAGCAAATGGGCCCCGCAACACGGCATGCAGGGCGCCGAACTCGTCCCACCATAGATTGCCATCCGGTTCCTCGCTGCGATAGCTGGCAAACAGACCGCGCGGTTTGCGCAAGGTCTGCGGGTAAAAGGTGTCCCACCAGTCACCCCAAGGCACATGGCTGAAATGGGCACCATCGCTGACCGATGAGAGCCAGGAGTAATCGTGGTCGAGGATGGCGGTGCCGCCCACGATTCCCCCGGCAAGGGGATACGCGCAGCCGCGGACGACGGCATCGTCCTGAACCGTGGTGTTTTCGACCTGGGTATAGCCTGCGACCAAGGCGCGATCGCGCACGACGGCACCGCCGACGAGATGGGCGCGGTCGCGCACCCGGGCCTGGCCCTCGACGCGGGCTGTGCCCTCTACCAATGCCCGCCCGCTGACCACGGCCGAGCCGGCGACCACTGCTTCCCCCCGCACCACGGCTTGGTCCAGGATGCGTGCGGAGTCCAGCACTTGGGCGTACCCGAGTACCCGCGCGTTGGGTCCAACATAGGCGGTGGCGGCGACGGTGGCGAGAGGTCCGACCAGGCCGCCCCCGTTGGGATGCGGCCGGGCCTCGGCGGGCAGCGGCGCCTCGTAAGGTCGCGTATAGGGGGTGGCGCCGACCAGGTGCACTTCATAGGCGTAGCGCAGCCGGTCCCGGTGTTTGTCCACTGGCTTGGAGTTGCTCAGTTTGTCGAGGTCTATGGCGAGTTGGTCGGGCGTGGCGGCGACGATCAGGAAGAGCTTCGACTCGCCCGACTTGAGGGTGAAGCTTTTTTTGCCCGGCGCCCAGACAGGGGAGTAGCGGACTTGGTCGCCCGCAGAGAGCGCGGCGAGGCACCAGCGCCAGTCCTCCCCTGGACCGACCAGATCGAGGCCGCGCACCTCGACGGTTACGGTCGCGCCCGGGGAGGCCGCGAGTTCGTGCATCTGGTATGCCCAAAGATCCGGGGCGCGCTCGAGCGGGACACGCCACCAGCCAGGACGGTCCTGCTGGGAAAGGAGGTGGGAACCCTGGCGCCAGAAGAACTGCGCCCGTTTATCCGGCGTGCCCCAGTATTGCTCACGCAGTTTCTTTTTTTCGACAAAATCGAGCATCGGCCAGTATTTGAGCGCTCCCGCAGCCACGTCCTTGACCGATCTGCCCGGAGGCACCATGGCCTGGAGTTTTTCGATCAGCGTGCGATTACGCTCCCCGAAGCGCCAGGCGCGGGCGGTGACATTGGATCCCAAGCCGAGCGCGGGCCCATAGTCGTCGAGCGCCAGATAATAGCGTTGGTCGGCGTAGATGTGCCGTTGATGATCGGGGCGGTAGTTGGAGTTGCCGTTGAGGTTGATGATACCCGTTACGAATTCCGGGATCACCGCCGCGAAATGCATATTGCGCGCCGCTAAAAGGTACTCGGCGTGGCTTTCCCAATGACCGCCGACCATGCGACCGGGCTGGTGCATCTGGATGACATGGGCAAACTCGTGCGGCACCGGATTTCCCGGGCCCTCATCGCGTAGGCCGGACTCGTCCACATTAAAGTAGCCGCGCTTTTCGCCATCGCCGTACATCCAGAATCCGCCGTGCCAAGTTCACTTTGTAGCGCGGTGTCGTGGCCGAATCTTGTACTTGGAACGGTTCGTTGTAGCCTAGCTTCTTGCAGAACACCTGGAAGCTTTCTTCCACCATGCGCACCGCACGGCGTGCGTGCGCCGGGGTGAAGGCGGGCTCGGTGGGATCCCACCAGGCTACTACGTGTTTGCCGACCAGTCGCTCGGTGTTGTGGGCATGGAGGCCCGGCTTGAAATCCGTGTTCAGATTCACCGCTGGTGCGCTGCCGACTATGTCGCCCACTTCGATGTAATCCACTTCGAAATCCCCGGACGCTGCCGCCATAGGGCGGACGCGCAGGTCACGCAAGGTGTCGCGCCAAAAAACCTCCAAGCCGAGGTCGAGCCGGTAGGTGTGAAACGCCCCATCGCGGATCAGACTCGAGCTCGGGATCGAAAACCGACGGGAATGATTGAAGCCGGGTCGGGTCGAGGTGCCATAGTAGAATAGAACGTCCCCGGTCTGCACTGCCGGAAGCTTGAGGCGAATCTGCAGATAATCGTTGAAGCCCAGATCAAGATCAGGACCGTTGACCAGGCCGTTGCGGTGCAGGAGGGGAGCGGCACCGGCGGCCGAGCCTTTCAGGGCGCCGGAGGCGACAGCGAGGGCGTTCACGTTGCTTGTCGTCCATCCTTCGAGGTTGCCGGCGACGTTCCAGTCACCAAGCACCGTGCCGGTGAGCCGGTCCGAGGGATCTATCGCCACGACCTTGACGTTGGGATTGGCCCGCGCAAGCGGGATGAACATGATTAGGAATAATGTCGTGGCAACGAGGCGGAGCGGAGAAATCATAACCATGGGTGGGATAATGAAAGTCGGGGGCGTCAGGGGGCGGAACAGCTAGCGCGGGGGAGTCCAAGAGGGCATTTGTCAGGTAATCGCCCATTCTCGGAAACTGCTGCCAGTACTTCGCTGCTTGAGACTCAAGGCTGCGGCGTTGAGTTACGTGCCTACGGTTTCTCTTGGGTATCCGGCACTGGGATCTACTCCATCAGCTGGGTGATGGCTGCTCCCTCTTGTTTGATCTGGTCCTGAACCTTGGCGGCCACGGCAACGGCATATTCCTAGCGGGCACCGGCAACAATGGGGGTTTGGTCAGCGAGTAGATTGCCGGTTGTGGAGAAGGTTATGTTAATTTTTAAATTGGTTATGCGACACTTTCAGTGGGTAGGTAATCGCGAAACCAAGCCTCCGGATTTTTAACCGCGAAGTCGAACCAGAGACACGCGAAGCGGATAAATTCTATTTATTAACAAGTGATTGCGTTATTCTTCGCGCATCTTCGCGAGCCTTCGCGGTTAAACGGATTAGGGGCCGTTTTTGTGTCATCTTGTTTTTTGTGGTCAATGGATTGGGGGGCGACCCACTGAAAACAGCGAGGAAACTAAATCTTTCCAGAGAGCGAAGAGCCCGGAGTTAATGACTGTCTACATTATCGGCCAGAATTGCGGCGAATGTAGTCTGCTAGGGATTATTCCTCAGTCCCAAATGGCACTCATGTTTGAGAAACGGCATCGAACCGCTCGCCTACTTGCACGACGTGCTCAGCCGTTTGCCATTAATGACCGATCCAGATAATCTCGATCCGCTTTTGCCCTAACGCTCACGGCCTCAGTCATCGATCCTCATTCTTACTAGTGCTTGATCGCGGACATAAGCGATAGAATGGCGGAGTGATTTGGGCTGCGTCCAAGGCGACGGGAAGGGAGGTGTGCCAGCTGCACATGCCCCTTCCGGCAACGCCAGCCCCGGTCAAAAGCGCCGGTTAGACTAGGAGCTGTCTTCAAAATACCCCGACGCTCTGCTTGCGCCCTGAGGGTGAGAGGGAAACCAAGCTGGGCCGGCGTTGCCCTCGGCGGCATGGCCCGCCGGGCCACCACCGCCTCGGTCGCCTTGGCCGAGCATGGTTTTCCTCACACCAAGCACCGGTTTATAATGAAGACAGCTCCTAATGCTTGTTTCTGCAATCAAGCACTAATTAACAACTCGACCCCGTTGATCGCCGAAAGGGGGAAAGTGGGAAAAGTTCAAATAGTGCCGCGCGTATTCCTGCGCCGCATCATCACCACTCCAAGGGCCATTACTCCCATCGCAGCGCCATAGGTGCTCGGTTCCGGTATAGGCGCTAGGCTGGCGACGCGAAACGTGATGTTGAAGTTCTCGGGTATAGCGACATTGGGCGAGCGCTTACTTGAACGCGCTTCATCCTCTGGGTTGCTATAAGCGCCTCCCCGACCCACCTCAAATTCCATCCACTCCCACAAGTTCCCAGTCTGATCAAAGGTGCCATAGTAGCTTGGCGATTGTGTATACACTCCCACGTCCGTAAAAGCACCATTAGGGATGTCATAATTCGCAGCCTTCGCGGTGTCGGGGCTTTTGCCGGGCGCCGTATCGGTCTGCGTCGCGTACGTCCAGTAGCCGCCTGTGCCGCCGTTCCTTGTCGGGTCGTAATAGGCCGCTTTATACCACTCGTTCTCACTCGCCACCACCCAGTTCGCCCCGGCATTGCGCGTCACCGAGCCTTTCACCGGAATCGTTACGCTGCCGAGCGTGTAACTGCCTGTCTCCGTGCTCGCGCTGCCCTGGCCGTTGTTCAACCAGTTCGCAAAACGCGCCCCATCCCAAAACCTCACATAGTTCACCGGCTTGTTCTCAAACCCACTCTTAGTCGCATAAGTATAGCTACCGGCCGAGCCCGAGCGCGTAATGCCGCCTCGTAACGCATCCGATCCCATGGATGGGTTGTATAGCAAAAACGTATCCGTAGCCGCCACCGCGTTCAGGAATGCCGTATACTGAGAGTTCGTCACCTCATAAGTGCCGATCGCATAGCTGTAGTTTACCGCGCCGTATAACGAGCCCGTCTTGGTATCGTTAACGTTGCCGATGTTACCCACGGTTACTGTGGGGATCGTGATTTGAGCCGACGCAGGGAGCAGGCCGCCTACCGTCGCAAAGGCCGCTATCGCAGCCATTTTTAATGTTTGGACCTTATTCATGTTATGTTTTGGACTTGCTAAGGAAGGCTCGGCGACTCCTCTCCCGCAAGCGAAAAATCGTCTCAAAAACCAGAAAGTGAATCGATGGCGCTACACAGGGGACGGAGGAGAATGGCACTTTTCACCGAATATTGAATGTTGTTCAGGCTAAGCACCCTTGTTGTCTTGTTCTAATGCCATTTATGTATTGCTTTGATACTTAAGTACGTTTGGCTTTTGTCATGGCAAGACCATTACCAAACTTAGGAACGGAGCGGGTGGCAGAACTTGAAACGGCGTGGGCAACGCGGACGCAGGGGTGAGAGCGTAAGCGCCTGCAAGTGATCCGGTTGGTGGCGCAGCATAAATTGAATGCGGAGGAGATCGCCGAGGCGGTGGATGTGGGAAGAGCCACCGTATTCCGCTACATTCAATCGT
>JBIIMH010000048.1:0-8902 GCA_044338095.1 Rariglobus sp.
ACAGGCTTAAAAAAAAAGACGGAAGAAGATCATTCGATCCTCCTCCGTCTTTTTAAATGGTCAAGCTACTCTCCTTAGTAGCGAGCAGACAGGGACAATGAGACCACGTTGTTGACGAACTCTCTGGAAGCCTGATCAGCCTTCTGCGAGCGATTCACGAAGCTGATGCCAGCGTTGAGGTACTCGTTGATAGTGTAAGTAGCGCCGAGCGAGGCCTCGATGTAATCGCGGGTTTCGGTGGTGTACTCCATCATGCGATAGGTCAGACCGGCATTAAGACTCCAGTCGACCGTGATCGCGCTGCTGGCACCGAGGGTAAGATCAGTCGTCTCGTAAGAGGCACCGCCCAAGGTCGAATTGGCGAAATCGCGGTTAACACCCATCGTGAGCTGGGTTTTTTCCGAGTAGGCGTAAGCCAAGGACGCTTTGCTACCGACCGAACCATCCTCATCAGGCCCGCCATTGCCATCACGTGTGTTGTAACCAACGCTGAAAGAACCTGACAGCTTGGGAGTGAAGGTACCACGCGCGCCGACATTATAGTAAAGAGCGTCGTATTGATTAGCCTGTAGTGCGGAGCGAACTACATCTAGCTCGGTGCGGGTATAGGTCAAGCCGGTGCTGACATCCACCTTGGGGGTCAGTTCGTAATAGGCATTAACCGGAACAGAGTAGCTCTTCTGCTCAGTTGCAGTGCTCGATTTGTAATCGTTGCTGGTGTAGCTGACGCCGGAGCCGAAGCTGATCTTCTCGGAGTAGCGCAGTTCGCCATTGATTCCGGCGGCAGTGTCGTGGTGCTCAAGCAGCGTGGTTTGACCTACGGTATCAGGGGTGGGCTGATCGAGCTCGGCAAACGAAAGATTGGCGTTCAGTTTCACCCGCTCAGAGGCGTAGGCTGCGGTGGCTCCGGTGGCAAACAACTGGTTGTTGAGCTTAACGTTGTCGGCATAGCTGGAGAGCGTGGAGTTAGCGAAAACATCGCCACTCACTGCGGAGTCCTTGCCGTACTTCAGGTCAAACCCAGGGGTGACGACGAAAACGGTGTCGCTGAGCTCTAAGCCATCAGCTGAGAGCAGCAAGTTGTCGTTGTAGGCGACGCTGGAGGTTGCGGTAGCAAAAAGCTCGGCGTTATCACCGATCGCCAAAAAAGGAGCTGCAACAGCTACGGACCCCATACCACCTAAAACAAGAAGGTTTTGTACAATTTTTTTCATGTGTTATTTCGAATTAAAAACTTAAATGGCTAGCGCATGAACAAAAGCCACTTCCGCAGCTTGAATCAGGCCAACGAAGGAAGCTAGATGCCTAAAATGAAGCCGAATGCAAGGATTGTGCTGAAACATTTTAAGCCCCCAGTTTATTACCTAGGGGCTACCCGGCGTACATTCAGCTCAATATCCCGATTGCCTCCGTCTAAGCCACCTCACTAGCTCGCACACGCATGCCAGCAAAAGATACCTCCTCCACCAGTTTGAAGCTATCCTCATCACTCAGCTCCAGCAAAGCGCAGGGCATGCGCCGCTTTGCGCCCTTTTGGTTCCGGCGCAAGGGCAGCGGCTGGCAGATTCAAATTTACTGGAAGCGCTTCGCACTTTTTACGGTAATCTTCGGTCTTCTGGGCTGGATAGGAACCGCCTCGGCGGCGTATTTTTTCGTTAAATACAACCGCGGCTTCACTGACGTAAGGTATACCGACATGCTGCTTTTGCCCGCCCGCTGGCATAACTATGAGATCTCACGCGGCGACTTCCTTATCGCCAAGGCCCAAGCCGATCTAAAAAAACAAAACTACCGCGAAGCCTTTGACGGCCTGCGCCTAGGTCTTATCAAATCCCCGGCCAACAAAGAAGGCCGCCTTCTACTCGCACAGTTTTACGCCCGCTGGAAGCGCCCCGATCTAAGTCGCACCACTCTGCTCGACGGCTTCACCTACCACAAAGAAGACTCCGAGTACCTCAAAACCCTCTTTGCATTCCTTCTTCAACAACAAGAGGACAAACAAGTCCTGAAGTTCTACCAAGAGCTTCTCGGTAACAACGAAGCCGTGACCCCGCGCAATCAATTGGTCGCGCTGGCGGCCGCCTCCTCCTGTTACTTTCGCGGCAATTTCGACGAGGCCGAGACGATCCTGCGCCGCTACCAAGTCGACTCATCCCGTGATGGTCGCCTACTGCTGGCGCGAATCAACTGGGATCGCGGGGCCAAGGATCTAGCGCTGGATCAGGTCAAGAAACTGGCCACCGAACGCCCCGATGACGGCGAAATCTACGCACTCACCATCACCTACCTGCGCGATCTTGGCCGTGACAACGAGGCCCGTCGGGAGAGCTTCGTACGCACCCTCGCCAATCCCCGCAACGCGCGCGCTCGAATCGACCTGCTTTACGCCTACCAAAAGGAAGGCGAGATCGCCTTGCTGAGCTCCAACATCGAGGAAATATATCGCGATTTCAGCAACGACCTCTCCGCTTTGCTTGCGCTGGCAGACTTCGCAGCCAACACCGGCAATACCCAGCTCGCCCGCCGTATTTACGACCACACTAAAGCCAACAACCTGAATTGGGACGGTGCCGCCCTGATGACCGTGGAGGCGTGCATCGTGGCAAAACAATACCAGAGCGCACTCGAGTTGGTCCGCGACCTGTTAAAGGAAAATCCTGAATGGGCTAAACGCTTCTACGCCGTGTTTAACGGCCTGCAATCCATCGCCCACTACGGCCTGGGCGATGCCGAAGCCGGCCAACTCTTCCTCAACAACTTCCTCAAGCAGGACAATGTGCGCGCCGATAACCTCATCGCCGTATCCCAGCGGTTGATTTCCGTCGGTGCCAAAGCCCAGGCTCGCAAGGTACTCGAGCAGGCGACGCAAACCGACGCACTTAACCAGGCCGCACTGACCCTTCTGGTGCAGCTCGATCTGGAGTTAAACAACACCGCCCCGCTCGCCGCCAACGTCCGCAAACTCCTCACCATGCGCAAGCCCTCGCAAGCCGTGCTGCGCGCCGCCTTCGCCGAGTTGAGCAGCGACCAGTTCCTGTTCTCGCCTGAGCGCACCGGCCTGCTTCAAGACTTGCGCGCGGCGCTCACGCTCAGCTCGCCGACCTCGTGAATGGTTAACGGAAAGGGGAAACCCTACGCCCCTTTCCAGCGACTCTCGCGCGCCTCTTCACCTCCCCGACAACCAAGAAGCTGCTTGGCTCAGCGGCCTAAAACCGCAGCCAAGGTCGCCAGCAGCCGCTCGTTTTGAGCCGCCGTGCCCACGGTTACGCGCAACCACTCCGGCATGCCGTAGGGCCGCATCGGCCTTACGATCACCCCGCGCTTTTGCAGCTCCATAAACACCCGCGCCCCATCGCCGACCCGTACCAGTAAAAAATTCGCCACGCTCGGCACGATCTCCAGCCCGAGTGCGCGGAACCCGCTCTCCAGCCGTACCAGACCCACGCGGTTTTCCCGTCCGCATTTCTGGATAAACTCATGGTCGTCCAAGGCCGCCAGTGCCGCCGCCTGGCCGATCGCATTCACGTTAAACGGCTGGCGAACCTGGGTGAGCAGCCCCGCCAACTCCGCAGAAGCGTAGCCAAAGCCCACCCGCAGCGAAGCTAGCCCGTAGATCTTGGAAAACGTGCGCAAACACACCACCTTACGGCCCTCGCGAATCAACGGGCGCAGGTCGGGCGGGTTGTCCAAGTACTCCGCGTAGGCCTCGTCGAAAACAAACACCACGTGCGCGGGCAGGCTGCGCGCGAACGCCAGCAGCTCCGCCTCGGAGTTGGCCGTGCCCATCGGGTTGTTGGGGCTGGGCACAAAAACCAGCTTGGTACGCGAGGTCACCGCCGCCGCCAAAGCCGCCAGATCGTGGGTGTGGTTCACCAGCGGCACCTCCACCGGCTTTGCCCCGAAGAGCAGCGTGACCAGTTTATACACCGCAAACGACGGGTTGCCCATTACCACCTCGTCGCCAGGCTGTAAAAACACATGCCCGAGCAACTCGATCAGCTCGTTGGAACCGTTGCCGATCACGAACTGGTTGGCCTCGAAACCGTAGGTCTTGGCCAACCTGGCCCGCAGCGCCACGCAACCACCGTCCGGATACAGCTCGCTTTGCTCGATCGCCCGCAGCGCCGCCGCCTTGCCCAGCGGTGAGGGGCCGAACGGGTTCTCGTTCGAGGCCAACTTGATGATAGTCGTCGGGTCGAGCCCGAGTTCGCGCGCGACGTCCTCGATCGGTTTACCCGGTTCGTAGACCGGCTGCGTGAGGACGGAGGGATTGACGAGGGTTTCCAGCTTCATGAAGCAAGCAGCCAAACCGATCCCGCACCCCATCAAAAGACTTTTGTCACACCACGCGACTCGGCACACGCACCACCTGCATGCCCGCCGCTAGCGCCGCGCGAATGCCCGGCTCGGCATCCTCAAACACCAAACACTGGTTGGCCGGCACGCCCATCTTCTGCGCAGCCAGCAAAAACATATCCGGCGCCGGCTTGCCCCGGCCCGGCGCGACGTCCTGCGGCGTCACCACGATTTTAAACAGCTCGGTCAACCCAGCCGCCCTGATTGCCGGACCGGCGATTTCAGGCATACCTCCGGTGGCAATCGACACGGGATGGGTGAGCGCCATGCGCCGGGCAAACGCCACCACCGGGACGATGTGCTCGACCTTGGCCAACCGCTCCAAAAACATCCGCTCCTTAGTGTGCTCAACCTGGAGAGGATCGAGCGCGAGCCCGTAATGCGCACCAATCAGCTCGGCCACGCGCACGGTCGGCACCCCGCCGAACGAATAAAACAGGTCCTCGTCGAGCGTCTGGGTCAACCCGTGCTCATGCAGTGCGGCGTCCCACGCGCGGTAGTGCAGCGGCATGGTATCGATGAGCGTGCCATCGAGGTCGAAGATAAAGCCGGAGAATTCACCAGAAGGTATGTCGAGTTGCATGCGTTCAGCCGATCTTTCGCGTCTCCACCGTCAGCGCAAGCCCCGCGCGGTCCTGACCCAAACGCCCCATTGCCATCATGTCATTTATCTAAAGGCGGCTGCATTCGCCAATAAAGACTGGCGATCGTGTTGCGGCCCAGTGGCGCCAGCCCCACCAAAAACGGCACGGAGCCCATTTCCGCGCCGCTGCTGGAGGTGAAGTTAACCGCCTTGATCGGCGGGTAAACCACGCGCAGGCGCTCGGCCAGGTAACGCGACCACAGGTCTCGCTCCACCTCAGCGCCGCAAACCAGCGCGGCCACCCACAGTAAACTCGCCTGCTCATGCGTGACCTGATCGCCCGCGAGCAACGCCCGCCGGTACCAGTAGCCCAACGCCTCGCGATTGGGCTGCCTGACCAACGTGGCCGCCAGCTTGTCCCACTCCGCCGGCCCCTTCGCCCGCTCCACGAGAGCGGAAAACTGCATCGCTGCGAGCGCCCCGTAGCCTTGGCCGGCGTCGATCCACGACCGGGAAAGCAACCGGTCAAACTCGGGCAGCGTGGCCGAGTTGACCGTCCACGCCATTTCAGCGTCCACCGGAGCGCCGACTTTGAGCAACAACTGGAACTGCTGCAGGACATAGCCGTCGTTAACCGGAGCCGTGAAGGTGTAACGCAAAGCAGCCAGCGCGGCCGCCGAGTCACCGGTGGACATCGCCGCCACCGCTTTCACCAAACGGGCGGGATCCTCGCCCAGTTTTGCCACTTCAGCTTGGTTTTCCGCCACAAATGCCGGGCCGAGCCGCCCCAGATTAACCGCCAGTAAAAGTGCGTTAACCCACGCCGGTCGGGATGCCTCCGCTTGGGCCTGTTTCAGGCAATGGCGTGCCAACACCTCGTACCGCCCCACGGCCAACAACGTATCATGGTGGGTGATGGCGGTGCGCTCCCGCTGCTCGGGAAACTCGGCGTCCAGCAGCGCAAACAAGCGGTCCGAACCGAGGCTTTCGCCGGCATACGCGGCGTATTGGGCGACCAATAGACGGGCGTCGTAATGGTAAGGATCCTGCGCGACCGACGTAACCATGGACTGATAGGCGGCCGGATAATCCCGCCGCGCGCACGCCAGCAGCGCCTGGTGAAAAAAGTATTTGGAGCGCTCCTGCGGAATCTCGTGCCACGCCCCCGGCCAAGCCACCTGCCGCCAGGATAACGTCGCGACACCGGTGGCCCGCATACCCACGAAAGCAAAGGTCGCCGCGACGAGGTAAAGCAGCACGGTCGCTACGCAAAAAACGCCCGCTGCGCGTCCCCAAAATGGCCTTACACGGTCCGCCGTAACACTGCAAAAGGCCCCGCGCCCATCCGCGCCCGCCACCAGCAGCGGGCAAACCCGCCGAAAGCGCATGGCCACAGCCAGGTCCAAACAGGCGTCGCAGCGCACACCGCCAGGCCCGCCGATGTCACTGGGGTTTTGACAGGGCGCATTGCCGCGCCGACCACCGAGAACGAACAGGGTTTTGCGGGAGTTCCAGTAAACGAGCGCCCACGCACACCGCGCCGCGTCGGCCAAGCGGCTGAGGAGTTTCACGTGCAACGAAGTGCTGAAACCGCCTGCTTGGCAGCCCTGCGTCGGCGCCAAAGGAAACCGAGCAGACCCACGCCAAAGAACCCGCCGAGCTGGTAAATCGCCGCCGGTTCAGGAATCGGCCCTCCACCGGGACGAATCAGCGTGGTGCCCATGCCCTGGGAGGTGAAAGACGCGGTCGAACCAATGTTGGTGTTCGAGGTGCCGAACAAATCGCCATTCACCGGACCGTTGTAATTCACATTGGAATCAGTGAAGGCGACGAAGTTGAGGTGAGTTAAGTCATCCACCACCAAGCTGCTAAAGGCCGCACCCGCATAGGACTGAATGGCTTGCTGAAGGGTAGCGTAGCTAAGCGCAAAGGTGATGACGCCGGCGTTCTTGTTATAGGTGCTGGTGTTTAAGCTTTCGGATCCACCAGCCGAGCCCGCCGCGTTACCCACCGTCCCCCACGTTAACTCGCTGGGCGAGTTGGCGACGCCGCCGAGACCGCTCATTGATGCAAATTGAACCTGCTGATTCTGATTCGATGCCGACAGCAGCATCACAAAGTTGATCTCGTTGGGGTTGTCCGTGAGGCCCACCCCAAGGCCGATGACACCGTCAAATTTTTTACTGCCACCTGGTTCGTTTGTCTCCACTTGCCACATGACCGACTGATCACTGCCGAGGAGACCGGCCTTCTGGTAAATGCCTCCAGTAAAATTAGCCGCAGAATTCGATATGCCCGAATCCGTTGGCGTCGGCGTGCCGTCGGTCATCGCCGTGGTCGTGCCGGACGTAGCCCACGCCGTCCAGCCCGTTGTATCCGTCACGGCGATCGCCATCAGATCCACCGCCCCCCCCACCGCAACCAGCGCCGCCACCACAGCCACACGCGCCCCGTTTGCCCAGCCTGCGGCGGCAGCAACGGTCGCTCGGGATGTGGGGGCGGGGCGGTTCATGGGGTGGCGGCGTTGACGGACGATTTCAAAAACAGAAAAATTAAATCAGGGTAAACGGGACTCGACGGTCGCGGCTAATGGGCGTGATAAAAAAGGATTCAACGGTCGTGTCAACGGGAGGGAAAAGCCCAACCGCCGCCAGCATGCCCACGCGCCCCGGACTCCTGCAATGGGGTTAAACCCTGAAAATACGCTCGGCGGACGCATATTTAGCTGATGCACTTTCCCTTTTGTTGCTCAGGCCACCACCGAACCTAATCCCTTCTTCACCATGTCAGACCAAACCATCGGCGGTAAACACGAGGAGAAATTCTCCCCGCTGCTCTTCATTTTCACGGTCATCGTTTCACTGGCTGGCATTTTGACTCTCCTGGCATGGGTCGCCCCCGGCGTCTGGCAAAAGCAGCTGGCTGCTAGCGGCATGGCATTCTTCCTCTGCTTTGCAGCCGTGCACGCGGTCGCAGGCATCTTCGAGTACTTTTTCCATCGCTACATCCTGCACTCCCCGCTCATCCCTTTCCTGAGCTATTACTACAAGCAGCACACGCTGCACCATGCGCTTACGCACATCGGCTACCACCGTTCCAAACAAACCAACGAGGACGTCCCCGGCCTGATCGACAACGAGCCGATCGCCCGCAACACCTTCCCCATCGAGGTGGAAAAACAGCACGAGGCCTCCTACTTCCCCTGGTACACCCTGACCCTTTTCTCCTTGGGCATCACCCCGCTATTGGTGCTCGGCCAGTGGCTGCTGCCCGACGCTCCGGTCATGCTGGCGGGCTACATTGCGGTCACCTTCTCGCTCGCGCTCTACGAGCTGGTCCACGCCGTCGAACACTGGCCGCAAGACACCTGGGACCGCCTCATCGCACACCCCCGCTTTGGCCGCATGTGGCGCAAAGCCTACGCATTTCACCTCCGCCACCACGCCGACATCCGCTGCAACGAGGGCATCTCGGGCATTTTCGGCCTGCCTTTGGTGGACTTCGCGCTCGGCACCTACGTCGACCCCGAGACCCTTTATAAACACGGCCAGAGCGTGAGCCCGACCCAGTTCAACAGCCCGGTCCCGCGTTTTGCGTTCATCCGCTGGCTCGACCGCAAAGCCGACGAAGCCGTTAAAGCCCGCCGCGCCCAAGCCCGCCGCGCCTAAATCCCACGCTTAACTCTTCAGCGGGTTCACCCGCCCCATCCGGTAACGCCGGCGGGGGCTTTTTAGCGCCCTAAAATCCGCTCGATCCCACGCGGGACTGGGGCCGGGGAAAAATTCGTTCTCGTTCTCTTAAGCCTACTCGTTCTCTTTTCCTGCGTGTCTTCCGCGTCTCCCGCCTCATCCCTCCTTCCTAAAAACGTACTCATCGTCGGCGCCGGTGGCCGCGAGCACACGCTGGTCAAAACCGTCCTCGCTTCCCCTGCCTGCCCACGCGTGATCGTCGCCCCAGGCAACG
>JBIIMH010000049.1:0-8873 GCA_044338095.1 Rariglobus sp.
GTAAATCAGTACTGGTCGAAGTTGGTTCCTTCACTGTTTTGCCTCCTGATTTTGCTACGCGTATCCTGATTTCGCGGACTGATGAACTTAGGCCAACGGCGCGCCTCCAGTCGTCATCTTATCTTAGGGGGCGAATTCTCGGCACGCGGCTCATCGCAGGTTCCCCTCAGGTGGGAGACGAAGTGGTGTGCGAGCCCGTTAATCCATGATTTCATTTTCCCCCTTGCGTCGAATCTTCACCTCCCCAAGCCTTTTTTAACTACTATGAATAGCCTACACTTTCCTATCGCTGCATTTGGTATAGGTGGATCTGAACTCCTCCTCATTTTAGCCATTGTCGTGCTCCTTTTTGGTGGAGCGAAATTACCTGAGTTGGCGAGAGGCTTGGGTAAATCGATCAAGGAGTTCAAAAAGGCTTCCGCGGACGGCGAAGCTGATTCAGCGGATTCAGCTGAAAAAAAGGCCGCTGTTAAGCCTGAAGCCACCAAGACCCACGGCTCGAACTGATTTTATCCTTTAGTCATGTCAGTGAAACGCGCCCTTGTGGCGCGTTTTTTTTGGCTTCGGGGGTTGTATCCGTTTTACCCTTTGACACTCACTCGCTTCATTCGTTTGTAATCTTAACGGCGCAAGCGTCGCCGTATCTTTACGCACATGGCATCGAATCTTTTCGGCTACTTCTCCAACGACATCGGCATCGATCTCGGCACCGCTAACACCCTCGTTTATGTTAAAGACAAGGGCATCGTATTGCGTGAGCCCAGCGTGGTCGCTCTGGACACGGTCACCCGTAAGGTCCGCGCCGTAGGCGAAGAAGCTAAGAAGATGCTCGGGCGTACTCCCGGCAATATCACCGCCATCCGGCCAATGAAAGACGGCGTAATTGCCGATTTCGATGTGACCGAGGAGATGCTGCGCTATTTCATTCGCAAGGTGCACAACAATGCCCTGCGCGTTGCCCCACGTGTCGTCATAGCAATCCCATCGGGCATCACTGAGGTTGAAAAACGCGCGGTGAAGGACTCCGCCACTCATGCCGGTGCCCGTGATGTCATCACCATTCCGGAGCCCATGGCGGCCGCTATCGGCGTGGGTCTGCCCATCGATGAACCCGCAGCCAATATGATCGTGGATATCGGCGGCGGAACCACGGAAATTGCGATCATTTCACTTTCAGGTATCGTGTTCTCCAAGTCGATACGTGTTGCAGGTGACGAACTGGATAGCTCGATCGTTAACTACATGAAGCGCGCCTACAACTTGCTCATCGGCGAACGCACCGCAGAGGAGATCAAGGTTCGCATCGGCTCGGCTTACCCACTCGAAGAAGAGCTCACCATGGAGGTCAAGGGCCGCGATTCGGTGGC
Organism: Rariglobus sp.; assembly: GCA_044338095.1. GTDB lineage: Bacteria > Verrucomicrobiota > Verrucomicrobiia > Opitutales > Opitutaceae > Rariglobus. The sequence continues at coordinate 1,368 of JBIIMH010000049.1, forward strand.
CGGCTTGCCCAAGACGATCCACATCACTTCACAGGAAATCCGCGAGGCGCTCAATGATCCCATCTCGGCAATCGTGGATGCAGTCCGTTCCACCTTGGAGCGCTGCCCGCCGGAGCTTTCTGCCGATCTGGTGGATCGCGGTTTTGTCATGGCGGGTGGCGGTGCGCTGATCCGTGGCATCGATCGCCTATTGAGCGACAAGACCGGCCTGCCGGTGATTGTCGCCGATGACCCCCTTTCTGCCGTCGCCAACGGTACGGGGGCAGTCCTCAACGATCTTAATTGGGTACTTCAGAACGTCTGAGCCGTTGCGATAGCCACTCTGCGATTACCGCCGCCCCGTGCCCCCTCAGCGTTTCGACCAGGCTAAACCGTTTGTCACGCTCGGCCTTGTCCTGCTTGCTTGGATTCTGCTGCCCACTTCAGTCAAACGCATGGCTCAGGTTAGTTTTTTCGAACTCCAAGCTCCGTTTGAAACCACCGCCTCCTACATTCGCGACCTGCAAACGTTCTGGTCGCTCAAAACCAGGCCGAAAAACGATTTGATTGAGGCCGGCCGGGACTTGGCGCACCTCAATGCATCCTATGAAGTAAGGCTGCAGCAGGACGCCAACCTGCGTGCCGAAATTGATCGATTGGAGCGTGTGCTCAAGATGCCGCCTATCCCAGGCTATCGTTCCGAAGTGGCGCGTGTTGTGCGGCGGGATTTCTCCTCCTGGTGGCAGCAATTGACCATCCGCAAGGGACGCAACTACGGGATCGTCGAGGGTGCGCCAGTGATCTACTCAGGCGGAGTGGTGGGGCGTATTCGTGAAGTGTATGCCTACACCTCGGTGGTGGATTTGGTCAGCAGCCCAGGGGTTCGAATAGCAGCCGCTGCTGAGGGCGATACCCGCCCCGTGAGCTACCAAGGCGGGATCAATCCCTCCTTTGGGCCCGCGTTCGCAACGGTTGAATTCGTGCCGCTCGATGTGTTTGTGACTCCCGCCACACCCCGTCGGTTGGTCACCTCTGGCCTGGGAGGGGTTTTCCCGCCCAATCTTACAATTGGCTATCTGACTCGCGTGGAGCCAAGTACCGACGGCCTTTTCAAATCAGGGGATGTGAAACTCGACGCGGGCCTATCCGATCTGAGCGAGGTGACGGTGCTGGTGCCGGAGTCCACCGCGCAGCGCGATTAACGGTATGAAAATCCGGGTGTTAATCCTTGTATCGGCTTCGTTGTTACTCGCGCTTTTGCTCGGGCAGCTCAACCACCAGCTCGCAACGTGGCAGGTTCACGTGTGGTGTGGCGGTTTATTTGTAGCGTTTTCCGGGCTGCGTATGGCCTATGGGCCGGGTGCAACCGCCGCCTTCCTCGCCGGTTTGTTACTCGACGCCACTATGCCGGTAGCCTTCGGCACACAGGGATTTTTGTTTCTCGCCGCGCACGCGGTTGTTTTCACGTTACGTGCCAGGGCCCCACGCGGTGAGGTCGCAGTCGGAGTGGTGGTCTCCTTGGTGGCCAACCTCGGACTTTTCTTAGCTCTTGGTTTTTTGCGCATTGATGCGGCGGCCGAGTCTACAGGCGCCTGGATGCGCAGTTTTGCTGACCTGCTTTTTTCGCAGGTGGTGCTCGCGTTGATTGCCCCGTGGTTTTTTGCCATTCAACACAAAATGCTGGAGCGCACGGCCATCACCACGCGTTCGTTCTCAAGCCGCTCGATTTGAGTCATGCCCTCGAATGGTAAAGAACGCGGGAATTTGGTCGAAACGCACAAGGGCTACGACCCGAGGGTGATTGTTTTTTATCCCTTCATTGCCGCGCTACTGCTCATTCTGGCGGGAGGCATGGCATATCAGCAGCTATGGCTCACCGAGCGTTTTCACGAAAGCGAACGGAAGCAAAATCAGCGGCGTATTCTCGTACCAGGGCCGCGTGGTAACATCTATGATCGCGAGGGCCGCCCACTTGTGGCCAACAGTCCGCGGTTCGCCGTAACCCTCTATCTCGGCGAATTGCGCAAAGACTTTCGTGCTGAATACATCCGTATCCGCAAAGCCTATCGCGCGGCCGGGGACAAGGACGTGCCCTCAGGCTCACAGATGGAGCGCATCGCCCGTTTCACGGTGGTGCATCGCTACCTTGATCAGGTTAACCGTATTCTGGGTCGAGCGACCGAACTTGACGCCGACGATCTCAACAAGCACTTCCATCGGCAGTTACTTATACCCTACCTGCTGGTCGACGACCTGAAAACCTCCGAGTATGCGCGGCTGATCGAACACCTTCCGGTCACTTCGCCGCTTCAAGTTTACGCCTCAAGTATTCGCGACTATCCGCGCGGCTCCATCGCCGCCCATACGCTCGGTTACGTCACCAGTAATGATGCGCCTGACGCGGCCGATGATTTTCCCGGCGCGGAGCTCACCACGTTCAAGATGAAAGGCTCCCTTGGACGCCAGGGACTGGAGTCTCGTTTCGATGCGCATTTGCAGGGCGAAACCGGCGGGGCGATTTTCCGTGTAGATCCGGCCGGCTATCGGGTTAACCCGCCCTTATCCAAACGACAACCGGTTCACGGCCACAATCTGCACACCTCGCTTGATGCTGAATTGCAGGCCGCCGCAGAGAAGGCCATGGCGGAAACCGAACTTGCAGGCGCTGCTGTAGCGATAGATGTACGCACCGGAGAGGTGCTGGTTTTGGCCAGCAAGCCTGACTACAGTCTTTTGGATTTTGTGCCGCATCTCGGCCACGCTGCGGCCCGCGACATCAACGAGCGCGGGGCTTGGCTCAATCGAGCAACCCACGGTCTGTATCCGCCGGGATCCGCCTTTAAAATACTCACTGCCATCGCTGGCTTACGAGCCGGTACGATCGACCCTGATGCCTTGGTGACCTGCAACGGTTTTCATCAGGTGGGGGGCCGCAAGTTTCCCTGCCACGACGGTCACGCCCATGGTCCCATCAACTTGGCCACTGCTATAGAAAAGAGCTGCAATGTTTATTTTTATAAAAAAGGGCTGGAAATGGGCGTGGCGGGACTCGCCGCCGAGGCCCGTGCATACGGTTTTGGGCGCTCAAGCGGGATAGAACTCCCGGAAACCCGCGGATCCTTGGTTCCTGACCCCGAGTGGAAACAGGAGCGTCGCTCCGACCGTTGGTACCCAGGCGACACCGCCAACCTTTCGATTGGGCAGGGCGACCTTCTCGTTACACCACTGCAGATGGCGGCGTTTACGGCCTCGGTTGCACGGGGTGAGCGGACCACCATCCCTACGATTCTTCATGAGGATAATCGGGGGACGCAGAACCGCGCGCCGAGTGGGCTTACGCCTGAACAGCACGCCGCCTTGGTGGCCGGAATGGAGGCCTGCGCAGTAACAGGTACGGCTAAGGTCTTGCAGTCGTCGTTTATGAAGATCCCAGGACTGGGTATTGCAGGGAAAACCGGCACGGCACAGAAGCAGACACCCAAGGGAATAATCAACTTTGCCTGGTTCATCTGTTTTGCGCCGATCACAAACCCGCAGGTGGCTATTGCCGTGGTGATGGAGGGCGACACCCCGGGCGAGGAAACCGCCGGTGGACGTTACGCCGTGCCGGTTGCCGCTGCGATTTTACGGAACTGGGACAATCAGAAAAAAGCCCGTCCACTTGGAGAGTTACCCAACTTTATGTTCAACCGGACTGATTCAACAATTAGTCCGCAGTCCGCTCAGTAGTTAAACGCTCCCCAACTGGGACGTGTTGGTCCAAGTGTATCAGGATTTCGAATTCTCAATGGAGGTGCTGCGGCGCTGCCGCCACATAATGAAGACCGTTATGCCAATAAGTACTATGCCGATAGCCCCCCAGAGCGCATAGCCTTGGGACTTGCCCAAGGTTTGATTAAATTGCTCGAGGTCATCTTTGAATTTCCCCCATAGCCAGTGGCCCAGCCAAACGAAGACGGGAACACTGATCAGGGCTGCGCCCCCGTCAAAAAGGAGCAGTTTCCAAAAAGGGACTTTCATCGAACCAGCAGAAAAGAAAATGGGCGCACGTAATCCCGGCAGGAACCGCCCGATGAACAGTCCCATCGGCCCGTAGCGGTCAAAAAAATCGACAACCTTTGCCTGTTTCGGGGGCGATAAAATCCGCTGAAACCACCGGGTTGTCAGCATCCAGCCTCCGACATGCCGACCCGCAAAAAAGGTGATGCAGTCGCCACCAAGTACGCCGGCATACATCAACAGCGACACTTCAATCCAGGATCGGCCTTGGTCTTGGGCAAGGACACCGGCGGTGACCAACACAATATCTTCCGGGATGGGCAGTCCCAGTCCGCATAGCAAGAGCACGAAAAAGGGGCCCCAAAGTGAAAGCGGGGAGTGCTGGAAAAAGTTGAGTAGGGTCTCAAACATGTACGGAAGGTTCATCAAACAACGGGTGGCTCGCATGCCAAGGGTTTAAAGTACCCGGTTGCTCAACCTGCTGTGCCTGCTCATCGCACGAGCGTGAAATTAAGTTGAAACTTGCCAGCGGACCCCGTCTTTTCACGGCACATTTGTTTGGGCGAACCCGAGGCGTCGGGCTGAGACCGGGACACGATCCGTCCCCAAAGCCTTCGAACCTGATGCGGTTAGCACCGCCGAAGGGAAAACGGAACCCGCCGCGCAGGCGTTGGGTTTTACGCTCCTGATGGCCGTGGTGACCGCATGCAACCCACCACCTTACAATCATGTCCACCTCCGCCACCAAGACCGAGCCCGCCGATTCTTCGGCCAACCGCCGCGAATTCCCCGCGTCCACCCGCGTTTACGTCACCGGCAGTCGTCCCGACTTGCGCGTGCCCATGCGCGAGATCGCGCTTTCACCCACTCAGTTGCCCAACGGCACCGAGGTGGTCAACGAGCCGGTGCGCGTTTACGACACCTCCGGGGCGTGGGGCGATGCCGCTTTCCACGGTGATTCCTCACAAGGTCTGCCCAAGATCCGCCACTCCTGGATTACCGAGCGCGGTGATGTGGATCAGGTCGACGGCCGTGAAATCAAGCCGATCGACGACGGTTATCTCTCCGAAAGCCACCGCGCCCAAGCCGAGGCCGAGGGCCGTCGCAACCCGATCAAGTTCTTCGATCGTAGCGCCAACAAAGTCCTGCGCGCCAAGCCGGGCAAAGTTGTCACCCAGCTCGCCTACGCCAAGGCGGGCATTATCACCCCCGAGATGGAGTTCATCGCCATCCGTGAGAACATGAAGCTGCAGCGCTCGCGCGATCTGTTGGAAATGACCGAGCAGGGCCCGCGCAATTCCCTTTGGCGCCAGCACGGTGGCCAGTCCTTCGGTGCGGCCATCCCCAAGGAAATCACCCCCGAGTTTGTCCGTTCCGAGATTGCCCGTGGCCGCGCCATCATTCCGGCCAACATCAACCATCCCGAGCTCGAGCCGATGATCATCGGCCGCAACTTCCTGGTTAAGATCAACACCAACATCGGCAACTCCGCCGTCGCTTCCTCAATCGACGAGGAGGTCGAGAAAATGCGTTGGTCGGTCAAATGGGGTGGCGATACCTTGATGGATCTTTCGACCGGGAAAAATATTCACCAGACCCGCGAATGGATTCTCCGTAACTGCCCGGTCCCTGTGGGCACCGTACCCATTTATCAAGCACTGGAAAAAGTCGGTGGCCGCCCCGAGGCGCTGACCTGGGAGATTTTCCGCGACACGCTCATCGAGCAGGCGGAGCAGGGCGTGGATTACTTCACGATCCACGCAGGTGTTCTGTTGCGCTACATTCCGATGACGGCGCGCCGCATGACTGGCATTGTTTCGCGCGGCGGCTCGATCATGGCCAAGTGGTGTCTGGCGCATCACAAGGAGAACTTCCTTTACACCCACTGGGATGACATCTGCGACATCATGGCCGCGTATGATGTCTCGTTTTCCATCGGTGACGGCCTACGCCCCGGCTCTATCGCCGATGCCAATGACGAGGCCCAGTTCGGCGAACTCAAAACGCAGGGTGAGCTCACCAAGCGCGCTTGGGCGCGCGGCGTGCAGGTGATGAACGAGGGCCCCGGCCACGTTCCCATGCACATGATCGCCGAGAACATGGAAAAGCAGTTGGAGTGGTGCGACGAGGCGCCGTTCTACACCCTCGGGCCGCTCACCACCGATGTCGCACCCGGTTACGACCACATCACCAGCGGCATCGGCGCGGCCATCATTGGCTGGCATGGGTGCGCGATGCTCTGCTACGTGACCCCCAAGGAGCACCTTGGCCTGCCGAACCGCGACGACGTGCGCACCGGTGTTATTACCTATAAGATCGCCGCCCACGCCGCCGATTTGGCCAAGGGCCATCCAGCCTCCCAGTATCGCGACAACGCCCTGAGCAAAGCGCGTTTCGAGTTCCGCTGGCAGGACCAGTTTAACCTCTCGCTCGATCCCGATCGCGCTCGCGAATATCACGACGAGACGCTGCCGCAGGACAGCGCCAAGACCGCGCACTTTTGCTCCATGTGCGGCCCGCAGTTCTGCTCGATGCGCATCAGCGACGACATTCGCCGTTACGCCGACGAGAATAACCTGAACACCTCCGAGGCAATTGAAGCTGGCATGAAGGCTAAGTCCGCAGAATTCCATGCCGCCGGCGGGGAGATCTACCTCGAGGAAAAGAAGTAATTCGGCGCAGCCCCCCTCTTCCGCTCATGCACATCCGCGTCAACGATCAGTCACGCGAGGTCACCCCCGAAACCTCGCTCGCCGAGCTGGCGAGTGCGCTCGGCTTGGGCGAGCGCAAAGGCGTGGCCATCGCTATCAATGACGAGGTGGTGCCGCGCGCCGTTTGGCCTGAGCGACGGTTAGTCGAGGGCGACGCCGTCCTCGTCATCCAAGCCACTCAAGGCGGTTAACGCTCCCGTGCGCCTGATTGTCATCTCCCCCGAAGCTGAAGACGCCCGCGAGTCTGTCGTGCTCGTGGAGCTTTTCAGTGCCGGACTGACGCACTATCACCTGCGCAAGCCCTCCTGGAGCCGTGCGCAACTGGCCGCTTGGCTCCAGTCGCTGCCGGAATCGTTGCATGCACGCATCGTGTTACACACGCACCACGACCTCGCAGCCGAATTCGCCGTGGGTGGCCTCCACGACCGCGACCATCCGCCCCAACCAAAGTGTAACCTAATAGGTGACACTTTGCGGGCGTCGGTCCTGCTGCGTAGTCGTGCGGTGCACACGTTTTCCGCGCTGCGAGATTCGCTCTACGACTACGACCGACTGCTGGTGAGCCCGGTGTTCAACTCCATTTCCAAGCCCGGCCATGGCCCTTCGGCGGACTTCGTTTTTACCGATCTTAAGGCGATCCTCTCGCTCCCGCGCAGCGCCGAAGTCGTTGCCCTCGGCGGCATCGACGCCGACCGAATTCCTGCTTGTCGCGAATACGGTTTTGACGGGGTGGCCGTGCTCGGTGCCGTTTGGCAAGCCGCCGATCCCGTGCGTGCGTTTCATCAACTTAACCAAGCCTGTCGTTACGCCCATGCCG
>JBIIMH010000051.1:0-8764 GCA_044338095.1 Rariglobus sp.
CTTGATGACCGACTCCACGAGGTCCGAGATGATGCCGAGGCCTGCAACGGGTAACGCGATGGCCGCCGCTACCCACGGCGTGAGTGTGGTCGGGTAATAACTGCCGAAAGCCCACGCGATTCCGCCTCCTAGGGCGGCCGAGGTCAGCAGGCCGCCGACCGCCCCTTCCCAGGTTTTCTTGGGGCTGATGACCGGCGCCATTTTGTGTTTACCCAAGGCCATGCCGGTGAGCAGTGCGCCCACATCGCAAAATTTGGATACGGCGATCAGCCACAAGACGAGGGCGAGACCGGTTTGTGCATGCGGGCCTTCAAGCAGCAGGATGCGGACAAGAAACTGCAGCATGAACGGCACGTAGATCAGTCCGAAGAGCGTCCAGCCGAGCGACTCAACGCGGTTCTCGGAGTTGCGCTCGCCGACGATGCGGATGGCAAAAAGAATGGCGGCGAGGGCGAGGATGTTTTCCGGGGTGAACAGCGGGGCGTGTGCCGAGAGAAGGGGGGCGACGGTGATCAGTGCGCCCAAGATCAGGCCCAACTTGGCGAAGGGCGCGTGACCCATGCGGGTGACCATCTGGTAAAATTCGCGCTGGGTGAAGGCGCTCACCAAGACAGCGAGCACGATGCCGCCGTTGGTCTGGAAAAAATACATGGCCCCGAGGACGATGAGCCAAAGGATGAGGGTGCTGAAGATGCGTTTGGCCACGTTTTAAGGGAGGGTTAGAGGGAGGCGCCGGGTTTGAGTTGTTCGCTGGTCTGGCCGAAGCGGCGCTCGCGTTTGCCGTAGGCTGCGACTGCGGCCTCCAATTCGGCGGGGCCAAAGTCGGGCCAGAGCACCGGCGTGAAGACAAATTCGGCGTAGGCGGCCTGGAGCAGCATGAAGTTGCTCACGCGGTATTCTCCCGAGGTGCGGATAACCAGGTCGGGATCGGGCAAATCGGCCGTGTACAGGTGGCGGGCAAAGCTCTCCCAGGAGTTGTCTTCGGCCTTGATCGTGCCGTCGGCGAGGGCTGCGGCGTAGGCGCGGGCGGCGTCGACCACCTCGGTGCGGGACCCGTAGTTGAGCGCGAGCACCAGCGTGTATTTGGTGAAGTGGGCCGTGGCGGCGATGGTGGCGTCGAGTTGCCGGCGCACCGCTTCGGGCAGTTGGTCGGTGCGGCCGATGGTGCGCAGGCGGATTTGATCGCGCACCAACGTGGCCAATTCCCGTTTAAGGAAAAACTCGAGCATGCCCATGAGCGCACCCACCTCGGCAGCGGGGCGCTTCCAGTTTTCGACGGAGAAAGCGTACAGGGTTAGGTAACGCACGCCGAGCGCCTTGGTGGCATCGATTATGGTGCTCACGGTATCGACTCCGCGCCGATGGCCCTCGATGCGTGGCAGGCCGCGTTGTTGGGCCCAACGCCCGTTGCCATCCATGATAATGGCGACGTGGAGCGGGATTGGGCCGGGCGTGTTGGGCATGGGCAAAAGGGCGAGTTAGGTTGGCGACGAGGCCTTTGACAAGCCGCCTTGCAACGCGTTTTGCGTTCAGCGCGGCAGCCGGCTTTGGCCAGTGAGCGGGACGTGTTGCGGGTTAAAACAGGCGCAAGAGCGAACGCTGCCCCACGTCGATGAATTCACCTGCCGGCTCGGATTCGGCGAGGCTAAGCGAGCGCAGCCATTTGCCTTGGGGATTAAACACCCCGATCGCCGCTTCCCCGCTCAGTCGCACATAAAACTCGGCGGCGACTGAATCGTAGGCGAGCGAGCTGCGGCTCACGTTGCGCTCAAGCGTGACGCAGCCGAGGCGTTTACCCGTGAGATCGTAGGTGGAAACCTGAGCCGGTTCACCGCTGGAGAGAAGGTAGAGCCGGTTCTGTTTTTGGTCGTAGGCGACGCCGGAGGGCGGGCCGGCCAGTGTGTCCAAAGTCAGGGTACGCACGAACTTCCCGTAGAGCGTGCTTTCGACCACAGCGGGCAGGGTGGGGTGGGCGAAAAACAGGTGGCGGTCTCTGGAGCGGATCGCCAGGTCACCGCCACCCTCGGGCAAGCCGGCTACGGTGAAACTGCGTTTAATTTTGCGCGCCGGTCGGTCGATGACGCGGATGAGGTTGCCGGGGTGAACGCGCAGAAAGAGGTGGTCGGTGAACGGGTCGTAGGCGATGCCGTAAAGGGTATTGGGGGCGCCCAGGTAGGTGGGCACGGCAACTGTGGGGTGACCGGGACGCAGGTCGATCACGGTATTTTGGGCGATGCTGGCGACGTAGGTGTGGTTGGGGCCGGGAGTGGCGCAGCCGGACAAACCGAGCCCGAGCAGCCCGAGCCCGATTTGTACGCAGCGGCTGATTCGCGTTGTCAACGTGAGGGCAGGGCGCGTGAGTCGATGCATGGGCATCGCATTCGTTAGTGGTACGAGCATCGTTAATTCGTCGCTGTTCTCGGCTTGGGAGGTGCGCAGCGTCGAGACTAAATACGGAACGGTCACCTATAAGACCGACGGCGCGCGGGTTTTGCTCAACCGCCATGGTTTCGGGGTGCCGCTGCCGCCGCACGCCATTAACCACCGCGCGCATTTCCGCGCCATCGCCGAGCTCGGTTGTCGCGACGTGGTGGCGCTCAACTCGGTGGGCTCGCTACGCCCCGATTTGCCCCCGGGTTCACTGGTGTCGTGCGCCGATTACGTGGCGCTGCAGCAGGGCCCGGCGACTTACTTTGACGACGAACTCAAGGGCGGCGCACCCGGCATCGCCAACAACCTGGTACCCCTGCTGGTCGCGGAACTTGCCCCTGAGTTTATGATTCAGACCGGCCAAGTGTATGTGCAGATGCGTGGGCCGCGCTTTGAGACGCAGGCCGAGATCCGCGTGATTCGGCAGTGGGGCGACGTGGTGGGTATGACCCTCGCCCATGAGGCCGATCTGTGCACGGAACTGGGGCTGAACTACAACTCACTGGCCATCGTCGACAACTACGCGAACGGCCTGGTGGAGGGCTCGGCCATCGACTTCGCGCGTTTTAAGGATCTGGTGCGTGATAATCAGGCCCGGGTGAACGCCCTGTTTGCCAAGCTGCTGACGGTGTTGCGCTGAGCTGCCGGCGTTTATGACTGCGCTTTAATGGCCATGCGGATATTCAAGCAGGTGCGCTTGGCTGTCTCGATTTCCTCGGCCATGGCGCGGGGATGGAAATCGGGGTTTTGCGTGTAGGGGTGGTCCGTCGGCAATACCCAAGGCTCCTCGTCGAGGCGGTATTGATTAAGCTCAGCGCTGCAACGGGCGTAGTCGAGCAGTTGCAATAACTGGTCTTTAGCTTGGGCTTGGGGAAGGTTCTGATCGGCGACGCGCTGGTGAATGCTGGGGCTGAACTTCCAGTTTTTGAGCAGGGTCGAGCCGGCTTGGTCGCTGCGGAAGCCGATGTTGAGCTCCTCCCATTTTTCGCACGGGATGGTTTTGTCCCACACCAGCTCGGAGCGGCCTTTGATCAGCAGTTCGTTGATCACGATGCGGCCGATCCCGTGGAGCAGACCGAGCAGGTAGGCCTCATCGGTGAAAATCCCGACGCGACCAGCCTGAGCCTCCAAGAACACGCCGCAAAAATAGCTGTACGCCCAATAATCATCAGCCGTCATGTTATAAGCTGGCAGATCCTTCATGAACACCTGCTTGGACAGCGCGGTACCGATCAAGGAAATGACCTGGTTGTAACCGACCTTAATTAATGCCGACTCCACATTGGAGATTTTCGGGCCGATGCCGTAACGCACGCTGTTGCTCGCACGGATGGCGTTGGCGCTGAGCGCACCGTCGGATTGAAGCAGCTTGGCGACATCATCGATGCCGTTGTTGGGGTCGTGCAACATGCTGCCGAGGCGGGAAAGAACGGCCATGTTACCGTTGAGGCTCTCCATTTTGCCTAGGATGCGCAGGTATTCTTCTTTTTCCGAGGTCGAGGAGGTCGAGGGTAAAGCCATGGGATTAAAACGTGGGTGGTTGGGAGCGTTGAAATTTTCTGCCGCTCAGCCTAGGCCAAGACAATCCATCATTTTGGATTGTAGATCTTGCTGGTTAAATGGCTTGGTGAGGTAGCCGGTGGCACCGTTTTTGAGCGCATCGATGATGGAATCACGACTGCCCTCGGTGGTGATCATGAGCACCGGCACGTCGATCCAGCGCGGATCTGAACGCAGCGCCTTTAGGAATTCCAATCCACTCATAACCGGCATGTTCCAGTCCAGGCAGATTAAACTAAAACCGGCCGGATCTTCTTGGAGCTTAGCAAAGGCTTGTTCGCCATTGCCGGCTTCGACGCATTCGGCGCCAAGCAGCGCTGCGGCTGAACCGACTATGCGGCGCATCACCAGAGAATCATCAACAATGAGTAGTTTCATGGCAGGATAAAATTAGGGTTTACGGCGGTAGAAAACGGATTCGCCGATCATTTCGGAGGCGAATAGGTCCTGGTGACTGAGCAGCGATTCGGAGCCCCCAAGGAGCAGTCGTCCCCCGGGATTAAGCGCGGCGGCAAGGCGCTGAAAGAGCCGGCTCTTGAATTCGGCTTCAAAATAAATGGCGACGTTGCGGCAAAAAAGGAGGTCGAATTGACCGAAGGGTTTGAGGTCATCTTGAAGATTGTGGCGCTTGAAGGTGACGCGCTTACGAATGGGTTCGGCGATCGTCCAGATCGGGCCGTTGGCGGTGAAATACCGCTGGCGCCATACCTCGCCCAGCCCGCGCACGATCTCGATCTGGTTGTAGCGGCCGTTGGTGGCGAGCATCAGGGTGCCGGCGGACACGTCGGTTCCGATGATTTCAAACTGCTCGGGGCGCACGCCGGGCAGTTTGCCCTCCAGGCAGAGCGTATCGATGAGCATGGCCAGGGAGTAGGGCTCTTGGCCCGTCGAGCAGGCTGCGCACAGGATGCGTACCCGAGCACGGGTGCCCAGGCGGAGCATCTCGGCGAGCGCGGGCAGCAGTTGGTTGCGCAATGAGGCCCAGGGCCGCTCGTCGCGAAACCAATAGGTTTCGTGCGTGGTCATCGCATCGATGATGCGGTCGCGCAGGCGGTTGGTCGGGTCGGTTTTCGCCAGGCGAATGAAGTCGGGGATGTCGACCGCACCCGATTGGGTGATGATCGAACCCAGCCGAGCCTCGAATAAATAGCCCTTTTCCTCGCCGAGGTGGATGCAACAGGCCTCGGCCACAAAGCGGCTAAGCTGCGCGAGGTCGCCCGGTTTTTGTTCAAGTGCAGACATGGGTTATTGGCGGCTCCGGGCCAGTTCAGTTAACCGAGGGGAGATAGCGGGCAGGGCGAGAATTTCGTCCTCCAGTTGGCGTCGCACCACCGCTTGGGGCATGCCATAAATGACCGAGGTGGCTTCATCCTGGGCGATCGACCAAGTGGGCACGGCGGCCTTGAGCGTGGCCACGCCAGCGGCGCCGTCCTCGCCCATACCGGTGAGAATCAGGCTGATCGCCCCGCGCAGCGCGCAGCGCGAGGCCGAGTTGAACAACACGTCCACCGCTGGTCGGCAGGAGTTAACGGGCGCGGCATCGGTCAGGCGCGTGACCATCGCTCCATCGGCATCGCGGATAATTTCCAGGTGGCGCCCGCCCGGTGCGATAAGGATGCGACCCGCGACGATACGCTCGCCGTCGACCGCCTCCGAAACGCGCAGGTTGCACACCTTGTCGAGTTGTTCGGCCAACGTGCGGGTGAACAGCGGCGGCATGTGCTGAACGATGACCACGGGAAGGCGGAAATCCGCAGGCAGGCCCGGCAGCATTTCTTGGAGCGTGCGCGGTCCGCCGGTGGAAACACCGATGAGCAAAATATCGAGGGTGGCCGGGGGCAGGACGCGGCGGCGGGTTGGCTGCGCCGGGGTGGCAGGCCCAGGCACAGCGCGGGCGCCCGGGGTTGCGTTGCCCGTTGCTGCGGGCGTGGGTGCGGGGGCGGTGCGGGGAGCGGCGGGGGCGGTGTTAATGCGCCGCAGGTTGACCATGTTGACCACGTGCTGCAGCTGACCGCGCAGGCGGGTCATGCCCTCGGAAAAGGAAGTGGTCTGCGGCTTGGGAATAAAATCGAGGGCACCGTTGGCCAGGGCGTTGATGGTGATCGAGGCATCGGCGCCGGTGGCTCCGCTGATCATCACGACGGCAATTTTAGGGAAGTCGCGGCGGATGATCGCCAGTACCTCCGGTCCATTCATCTCGGGCATGAAGACATCGAGCAGCACTAGGTCGATGGGTTCGGCGGCAATCCGCGAGAGCGCGAGTGGACCTGACGAAACCGCCCCGGCCACCTCAACTCCGGTGAGTTGGCTGGCGGCATCGGTGAGCAGCTTCCGGTAGAGAGCAGTGTCGTCGACAATAAGCAGTCGCATGATGAAAAAAGAGGGGAGTGGTTTGGGTTAAAGTGGGGGCATGACCGGCAGGCAGAAGGTCATTTCCAGAGTGCGGCCGTCGTCGGAGTGGCGTAACGCGTGGGTGAGCGAGCGCATGACTTGAATGCCGAGGGAAATGTGTTCGGGGTCGACCGGAGGGCGCGGGGCGTTGGGGTCGAAGCCTCTGCCGTCGTCGGTGATGCGGGCGTGCAGGAAAGCGGCAGTGCTGTTCACCAACAGTTCAACCCGAGTGGTTTTCGCAGCATCGTTATCACACCCGTGATCGAGGGCGTTGAGTGTGGCTTCGCGGATGCACAGCAGCACGTCGTGGCGCGTGTCCTCGCCGAGTTGCGGCAACGTGATGGTTAAGGTACGCGCCCATAACTCCTGAATTGCGTCGATGCGCGGGGCCGAGTCGCCCGGGCACGTCTCATTGAAAATGGGCATCCAGATCTCGCCGAGCGGGGTCGCTTCATTGGGCGGATTCCAGTCGAGGCGGCACACCACGATGTCGTCGTCTGCTCCCTTGAGCAGTGTGTTGGCCAGCGTATTGGCGGGCGATTGCAGGATGCGGTAGGCCAGTGCGATCGGCGGCACTTGCAGCCGTTCGGCATGGGCCTCGAGGCCGTCGCTAAACAAAACGAGCAACCCAGCCACATCGAGAGTGGCGGTGAGTTTCTGTGGCTCGATCTCGGGAAACCAGCCCAGCGGCGCTCCTCCCGGGGCGAGTTGCTCGATGTTGCCTCGGCGGTCCGACAGGATCACCGCAGGGCCGCCGCAATTGAGCACCGACACGCGCCGACCCCCAAAGTCCACTTCAAGGAAGGTGGCGCTCAATGAGGTGGCCACCGCGAACGGGTCGGTGTCGTTCCACTGGTTAAGGAGAAAACGGTTAAAGGATTCGGCGATCCCCCGGCAGGTGGCCGCCTGGTTGGCCATGCCTTCAATTATGCCTTGGAAGTAGGCGGACAGAAACCCCTCCTTGAGCCCGTGGCCGGAGACGTCGCCGAGCACCAGCAGGATGCGGTCGTAATCCAGTGCCGTGGTTTTCACCAGGTCGCCGCCCGCCTCGTTGATCGGGTAAAACCGGGTGACGAGGTTGATTTTGGCCGAGGTGCAGACGGCGGCATTCAGCGCGGTGCGGGTCAGGCGTTGGTTGATGTCGGCGATGTCGAGCAGCCGATGGGTGGCGGCGAGTTGCTGGGTGCGGTTGCGGTGAATTTCACGCGCCTGACGGAGCGCTCGCAAAATGGCGCGCAGATCGAAGGGCTTGTCCAAAAACTCCACCGCGCCACCGCGCAGCGAGGCCGAAACCAGCTCACGCTCCTGGTTGGCGGTCATGATAACGGTCGCCGTGGTCGGGGCGTTAACATTGATCCACTCCAGCAGCTCCAGCCCACCCATTCTCGGCATTTGCACGTCGGTGAAAATGGCCTCAAAGGAAGTCGTCCCGCGCTCTTTGATGCGCTCGATCGCCTCGATCCCATCGCCGGCGGAAACCACGCGGATGTCGGCTGATTGGAACATGAACACCAGCATGTCGCGCGACATGGGATCATCGTCGACGACTAGAATGTCCGGTGAGTTGGTGGCGGGCTTGGTGCTCATTTCTAAAAAATGGAGGGGCGGAAAGGAGGCGGAAAGGAGGCGGAAAGGAGGCGGCGGCGGAAGCGGAGTTTTCGGAGAACGTTCAAAATCCAGCCTTCAACCTCTAACGTTCAAAGGTGCAGAGGCTGGTCATTGGGCATTGGGCCTTGGACATTGGACATTGGTCATTGGACATTATTCGGAATCCGTCCATCGCTCAGCTTGGCAGCACTCCTCGCAGCTCTTGCGCGGCCTTTTCGATGGCGGTGGCGCTGCCGGACGCGGCGGTGAGATCCTGCGCTTTGGCGGCCGCTTCCATCGCCTGGCAGGCTGCGCGCAGCGGTTCGGCACTAAGGTTGGCCGCAGCACCTTTGAGCGCATGGGCGGCTTGCGAGATCGCGGTCAAATCCTGGGCTGCAACCGCATTGCGGATCGTCTGAAGCTGGTTTTCGAGGTTCGACCCAAACGACTTAAGAATGTGGTTAACAATCATCATGTCGCCCATCAGCCGGTTGCTCAGTTCAGCCATGTTGATCGGGGCCATGGCCGGCGCTGCCACCACGGCGGTGGCAGGGGCGACCGCAGGAGTGGGGGTTGCGACTGGACTTGGTGCGGGTGCTGGGGTGGGGGCGTTCATGGTGGGCACTGGAGTCGTTGACACAGGTGTTATCGGCACAAATTTCAGCCAGCTGCGTAAAGTTTCATAAAGAATGCGCGGATCGATCGGTTTTGTTAGGTAATCGCTCAGGCCGGCGGCGATTCCCAGCTCGCGGTCGCCTGCCAAGGCGTGCGCCGTCATGCCGATGATGGGCAAATT
>JBIIMH010000109.1:0-6414 GCA_044338095.1 Rariglobus sp.
TATGCGCCGGATGCGGCGGGGGGGCGTGGCTTACAGTTCCTAGTCAATCCCTTCGACGTGAATTTGTTGCCGGCCACCACCGCCAATAAAATCCGATTCTTTGAGTGGATGAAGCCGATCAATAGCACCCCTGAAAACGTGGGATTCAGATCTATCGCAAAACGAACCCCGTGGCGTGCCAAGGCGCTGCCAAACGCAGGTCTCGACGAAGACTTTTACCCGCCTACGTGGGTGAACGCCCTGCGTTGCGCACTTGAAATGGGGCCGGATACAATCTATGTGGTCGCTGGCACTGCAGGGGCGCCCGTCCAAAGGCTGAATGATCTGGAGCTGGCTAAGAAAAAGAAGCTAAACGACGAACGGAACGAGGAGCTGGTTCGTAGTGGTTTGAACCTCCAAGCAGTTACTGCAGCACGCAATGCTTCTTATGCCAAAGCTAGCGCGGCTCTAGACGCTGTGAACGCCAAACTCAAGGCCAAGGGGCAGACGCCATTTATTGTTGCAGAGGTGGGCCGGATTTTCCACCCCGAATTTCAGGCTGCTCTTAAACAGAAAGGCTTTAGCATCCCGCTCGATTACAAGGGCTGGACAACCAAAGAGGGTCGTCCTATACATCATACTGCGTTAGACCCGTATAGTGCAACCGACTATTCCGAGGTACTGACGCACATCTCCAAGTTGCAGCGTGCCTTGCTGAAAGAGCGAGCGACCATGAATATTTTCCTCTTGGTTGGCCCCACGGAGACGAGTAATGATGCAAGGGACAAGGAAAACTTGGGCAAGGCGAGTATCCGTAACGGCGGTAAATTACAGCTTCTCACCACCAAGCATCTCAAGGAAATGACCGCTCGGGATGAGGCGGCGAAATGATGCCGAGTGGGTGCGCTTGTACAAGGGAGCTTTAAGGCTTTTGGTGAACCGATGACCGTCAAAAAACTCCTGCATACCCGCTACCGGGTAAATGATCTCGAACGCTCGGTGCAGTTCTACCAAGAGGCCCTTGGGCTCGTGGTTTCTCGCCGCCATACCTCGCCAAGGGGTGCCCAGCTGGCGTTTCTTGCCACCCCCAACAGCGCCGAGGAAATCGAGCTTTGCCAGATGCCCGTCGGTGCCATTCCCGTGCAAGTCCAGTCGGATCTCACCCACCTGGCTTTCGAGGTGGATGACCTCGCCGCTTTTGCGGCCGAACTCAAGGCGCGGGGCTACGAACTCAGCGATGGCCCGACGAAGACCGGCAGCGGTTCGTTGATCGCCTTTATCGATGCCCCCGAGGGCTACGAGGTGGAGTTGATCCAACGCCCGTAGGCTTCAAGTACTGCATTTGTATAGGCTTGGCTTGGCGAGCGCTTGAGACGCTTCCTTGACCCGCCGTCCGCAGGGCTTGCATCATTTTCAATCTCATCATGGCCAAGCCCGACGAACCCAAGATCATCTTCTCGATGATGCGCGTCTCGAAAAAAATCGAGCGCAAGGAAATCCTCCGCGACATCTCATTGTCGTTTTATTACGGCGCCAAGATCGGCGTCCTCGGCTTTAACGGCTCGGGCAAATCCTCGCTCATGCGCCTGCTCGCTGGGCGGGACAAGGAGTTCGATGGCACGGTTCACTTCGAGCCCGGCTACACGGTCGGCCTGCTCGAACAGGAGCCCCAGCTCACCGCAGGCAAAACCGTGCGCGCGTGCGTCGAGGAAGGCGTTAAGCACCTCACCGACCTCACCACCGCTTACGATGCCACTTGGGATGAAATCGATGCCGCCGCCGATGATGCCACCCGTGACGCCATCACCACCAAGCAGGGCGAGCTGCAGGAAAAAATCGACGCGCTCAACGCTTGGGACGTCGCCCCGCAGGTCGAGATGGCAATGGATGCCCTGCGTTGCCCTTCCCCAGATAAAATTGTAGACCACCTTTCAGGCGGTGAGCGCCGTCGGATCGCCTTGGCGCGCTTGCTGTTGCAAAAGCCCGATATCCTCCTGCTCGACGAGCCGACCAACCACTTGGATGCCGAAAGTGTTAACTGGTTGGAGCAGCACCTGTCGCGCTACGCCGGCACGATCATCGCGGTGACCCACGACCGGTACTTTTTAGACAACGTCGCCAAGTGGATTCTCGAGCTCGACCACGGCCATGGTATTCCGTGGAAGGGCAACTATTCCGAGTGGCTGGAGCAGAAACACGCCCGCGCCAGCGTGCAGCAACGCACCGAAGATCGTCGTCAGAAGGCGATGGCGCGCGAGCTGGAGTGGATTCGCCAATCGGCCAAGGCCCGCGTGGCCAAGTCGCAGGCGCGTATCAGTGCCTACGAGTCGATGCTCAAGGAAAACGTCGCCGAAAAAGAGCGCGAGTTTGAGATCATCATTCCAGCAGGCCCGCGTTTGGGTGCTCTGGTGGTGGAGGCGCAAAAACTCTCCAAAGCCTACGGTGAAAAAGTGCTCTTTGAGGACGTGAACTTCTCGCTGCCCCCAGGTGGCATCGTTGGGGTGATCGGGCCCAACGGCGCGGGTAAATCCACGATGTTTAAACTCATCACGGGCGTGGAAACCGCCGACACCGGCGCCCTGCGGGTCGGGCCCACCGTGCAGGTGGCGCATGTGGATCAATCGCGCGACTCGCTGCCGGACGCGCAGACCATTTACGAGGCGATCAGCGGTGGTAACGAGATTTTGAAACTGGGACCGCGTGAGATGAATGCGCGCGCCTACTGCGCCCAGTTCGGTTTCACCGGTGCCGACCAGCAGAAAAAAGTCGGCGTACTCTCCGGGGGAGAGCGCAACCGTGTGCATTTGGCGCGCCTCTTGAAGAGCGGCGCGAACCTGATCCTTTTGGACGAGCCTACCAACGACTTGGACGTTAACTCGATCCGCGCGTTGGAGGAGGGCTTGGAGACCTTCGCCGGCTGCGCGGTGGTGGTGTCGCACGACCGTTGGTTTTTGGACCGCGTGGCCACTCACATCTTAGCGTTCGAGGGCGATTCTCAGGTTCACTGGTTCAATGGTAACTACTCGGCTTATCTGGAGGATTTCCGCCGCCGC
The DNA here is from genome assembly GCA_044338095.1 of Rariglobus sp. Lineage (GTDB taxonomy): Bacteria > Verrucomicrobiota > Verrucomicrobiia > Opitutales > Opitutaceae > Rariglobus. The sequence continues at coordinate 3,033 of JBIIMH010000109.1, forward strand.
AAGGGCAAGGACGCCGATCAGCCTCACCGCATCAAATACCGTCCGCTGACGCGGGCCTAAGGAGCCTGGGCCGTTGCAGTGTCTGGAAGTTCGCAAGCCGACCTCGTGTTCACGCACGAAGCCACGAGGAGTGTGGCCTTGAGCGTGAGCTCAAGGATGATCGAAAGGCCGGAGGCCACCGCCTGCATGAAATGCGAATAAAAAAGTCAGCGATCGCGCGGCGAATGCGCGGGCCGTAATAGCGCCTTATGGGCTTTTTCGAGCAACGTACACACCTCCTCTTCGGAGGTCTGCGGGAACTCGACGTACCACTCGCTGACTGCGTTGAAGTTTTCCGGGGTGATCAAGGCGCAGAACTCATCCACTTCCGACCTCAGTTCTTCCGCCGTGGACCACGGCACCGTGGGCGTGGCCACGATGAGGCGAGCCGGATTGAGTTGGCGGAGCGCCTCAATTGCGGCGCGCATGGTCGAACCGGTTGCGATGCCGTCATCGATCACAATAACGGTGCGTCCACGGATGGTCAGCGGCGGGCGGTGGTTGCGGTAAACGATTTCCCGGCGCTCCAGTTCCTTGAGTTCCCGTCGCGCCACTTCGTCGATCACAAGCGGCGACAGGCCGAGCATGGTGACGACGCTTTCGTTCAAAACCCGCACGCCACCGCTGGCGATCGCGCCCATGGCCAGCTCAGGGTTGTCGGGGACACCCAGTTTACGCACGACAAACACGTCGAGTGGTGCCTTCAGGACTCGCGCCACTTCATAGGCCACCGGGACGCCACCGCGCGGTAGCGCCAGCACCAGCAGGCCGGGGGTGCCCTCATAGGCCGAGAGGGACTTGGCTAACATTTTTCCGGCCTCGGTCCGGTTGGTGAATCGCATTCTCATGGCAGGATTTGTTTGGGGGAGTCGTTTGAGTTTTATGCCAATTCGCGATCACGATGAGCTTACTTACTTGGCGCATTGGGGATCGGATACCTTTGGGCAAACACCTTGAGCTCACGCTCAAGGCCACAAGGGGTGCGTCCGCGAAGCGTGTGGCTTTGAGCGTGAGCTCAAGGATGCCGTAACCATCACGTTAAAAGCTAATTGGTATTAGCGTGGCCGCAGGTGCTGGCGGAACCAACCGGCGGAGAGGGCAGCCACTTCCTCCAGCGCGCCCTGTTCTTCGAACAGGTGGGTCGCCCCTGGCACCACGATGAGTTGTTTTTTGCAGCGTAATTGGTCGAGCGCGTGGCAGTTGAGTTCCCTCACGATGTTGTCGCGGCCGCCGACGATCAGCAGGGTGGGGGCGGTGACGCGCGGCAAGGCCCTCCCTGCCAAGTCCGGTCGTGCGCCGCGGCAGACGACCGCGTCAATCTCCCCTCCCAGGTGTGCTGCTGCCACCAATGCGGCGGCCCCTCCCGTGCTGCCGCCAAAATAGCCTATGCCGAGGCGGCGGGTGCTTGGTTGTTGGTCGAGCCAACGGGTGGCGAAGATCAGGCGTTGGGCCAGTAGGTTGATGTCGAAGCGCAGGTGCCCGTCGTGTTCGTCGGCCTCTTCTTCGGCGTGGGTGAGTAGGTCAAATAGCAGCGTGCTTGAGCCCGAGGCCTGGAGCACCCCGGCGACCAACTGGTTGCGCGGGCTATGCCGACTGCTGCCGCTACCATGGGCAAATAGCACGATGCCTTTGGATTCGGGAATGAGGGTAAGTTCGCCGTCCAGCATGATTTCATTGATCGGAATTCTGACCTGCTGATGGAGGGTTTCTTCTGGCCCTGCGAGCGGGGTGGAGGCGACGCGACTGGGGTTGTATTTCATAGCGCGAGGTGCAACCGACGCACGCTTGCGGGTTGGGGTGGAACGGGATGATCCACGGGCCGTCCTGCAGTGAGGCGGATTGCTATAATACGGTGCTCCGAGTCGGTCCTTTATCAACCGATCGAGCGCGTTTTCCACGTCTTTGGCGTTCGTTCTTGCGCCTGTGGCGGCTTACGAACTCGGTTTTCGCATGTCACTTCGCTTCGATTGGACTCGTTTGCTCTCGGATCAGCGCCCGCTTATTTCCACGGCGGAGGACCGCGGCACTGGCGTCAGGTCTGAGCCAGCGAAACCCATGGCGGAGGGTTCGCGCAGTCGCTTTGAGCAGGACTACGACCGGATCATTTTTTCGGCCCCCTTTCGGCGTTTGGCGGGCAAGACCCAGGTGCATCCGTTTGCATCCGTCGATCACGTGCACAACCGGCTTACGCACACGCTTGAGGTGGCCAGTGTAGGCCGTTCGTTGGCGACCAAGGTTGCCCAGTTTTTGAGCGCGCGCGGTGAACTTCCGCCCAACCGCACGGCGGCGGATCTGGCCTACATTGTCCAAGCGGCCTGTCTCGCCCACGACATGGGTAATCCGCCGTTCGGCCACGCCGGCGAGTACGCGATTCGGGGTTGGGCGGGCGAACACCTCGAGGCGCTTTTTCCTGCGCCCCGCGAGCCCGCGCTCGATGCCGTGCTCAACGACTGGCGCTGGTTTGAGGGCAATGCCCAAAGTTTCCGTCTCGTCGTGCGCAGCGACCAGAACGAGCGCGACTACTTCCGTTTCACCTACGCCTCCCTGGGCGCGATGATCAAATACCCGTGGGTCGCCGACGATTCCCGGGTGCCGGCAAAGGGGAAACACAACGCGTTTTCCTCGGAGGGCACCGCGTTTTTCCAGATGGCTGAGGGGCTGGGGCTGCGTCGGGTCGACGGCACGGTTGCGCGGCATCCGCTGTCGTTTCTGTCCGAGGTGGCGGACGACATTTGTTACCGAATTTCGGATTTCGAGGATGCGGTGGAGATGCGCATTTTGAGCGAAAGCCACGTGCGGGCGATTTTCGCGCAGATTGTCGGCCGTGACTCGGGCGGGCGGTTGTCGGCGTTGCGCGCGGCGGCGATCGGCACGCTGATCGACGCGGCGGCAGGCGCCTTTTTCGAACACTACGAGGCGATCATGGCGGGCGCGCGCGCCGACGACCTGCGCGCCGCCTTTCCTGAAAACATTCGCGTGGCCATGGCGACGATTAAACAGGGTTATGATGAGGCGATTTTCGGCCATCGCACCAAAGTGGCGACGGAGCTGGGCGCGCATAATATCCTCGGGCAGATTCTCGCCGTTCACAGCCGTGCGGTGCGCGATCTGGCGGGCGGTTACGAGAAGCTGAGTTTTGTTCATAAACGCTGCCTCGAACTGGCCTGGGAAAAAGACTACGTGGTGGCCAATCAGGGCCGGGGAACCGCGTGGTGGCTGGGCCGGGTGATGGACCATGTAGCCGGCATGACCGACGCCTATGCCACCCAGGTAGCGCGCGAAATTTCCGGCGGCTGAGTAAGGCCCCGGGAATTGTCCAACCGACTGACGGAGCATCTCTGGT
>JBIIMH010000100.1:0-6647 GCA_044338095.1 Rariglobus sp.
ATCACGGGTGCGGCTCGGATAGCGGCCCGAGCCGCCGCCCGGGCTGGAGCGGGACTGACGACTATCGTGGTGCCCAGCATCGCACTGCCTATTTACGCCACTGCACTAACCAGCATCATGGTTAAACCGCTCGTGTTACCTGATCAATTCGGCGCATTTTTGAATGATCGTCAGTGGACCGGTCTCTTGATCGGACCGGGGGCCGGGGTGGGCGATGCGACGCGAGCTCGCGCGTTGGCCATGCTAGCAACCGGTCGGCCAACACTGCTCGACGCTGATGCGCTCACATCTTTTCACAAGAACCCCTCCCTTCTCGATAAGGCAATCAACGGTCCGTGCGTGCTAACCCCACACGACGGCGAGTTTGAGCGCCTGTTCGATCCAAGCGGAGACAAACTTACTCGCACGCGCGTGGCGGCGCGCCGCAGCGGTGCCGTCATCGTCCTTAAAGGCAGCGATACCGTCATCGCCGCACCAGACGGGCGAGCCATCATCAACACCAATGCACCACCCGCCTTGGCTACCGCGGGATCAGGCGATGCGTTGAGCGGAATTATTCTCGGACTGCTCGCGCAAGGCATGGAGCCGTTCCTCGCCGCTGCCGCTGGGGTGTGGTTGCACGGTGCGGCGGCCACCGCGTTTGGTCCAGGGCTCATGGCGGAGGATCTGCCGGACCTGCTGCCTAGCGTGTTCCGACGCCTTGACTGCCTTCGACATAGTGAGGCTCCCCCGGGCGAAGTTCGGGCGTTTCCAATCCAGCATTTTCGCACGAACGCTCCAGGAACGATCAAGCATTATGAATGCTATGATAACCTTATCCCATAAATGAAACACACCGCCGATCTTTCGGGTCCGTTTTTACGAACCCACACCACACTCTTTCAGCATCCGATTTCGCATACCCGAAAAGAACGATGAAAATCATGAAGGCTGTATGTAATTATTCCTACGGTGGGCCCGGGGTGCTCGTGAATGAAGCCAAGGGAGGCCAAACTTTAGCGAGCGCGGGCACGGTCGGGGCAAGATTGTGCTGCCGGTGATATAGTTCCCTCAAATCCGCCGTATGATCACACTCGCTCAGCTTGTTGGTGCGGATCGGTGCACTTACCAAAAGATTTTTCACGAACCGATCTCAATGGACGTGCAGAGAAGCAACGTGCGTTCTCTTTTAGAATCGATAGGAGCGGTCACGGATGCCGGTGAGGATAATTTGGAGGTCACTCGTAACGGGCACGTCCTCGTGCTCCTTTCAATTGGCGATAAAAAATACGAATCGACCGACGGATTGATCGCGCTGCGCCATTTTTTGAAGCGGTCAGAAAATCCACAACAAAGCTCAAACGGTCGCGAAGCGCATCTGTTGCTTGTGATTGGGCATCACGAAGCCCGCCTCTTTCGATCCGAAATTTACGGAGGGTTTCCTGAGCAGATACTACTTCAATGCGTAAACGGGGGCTGCCCGATTACCGATTCAGTCTTCGCGGAAAAAACCGACATTTGCAGCCTTTTCGACCTTATCGCGCAGGCGCTCAGCGCCACGGGTAAAATCCTGGTTTTCGGTGAATCGAGTTCCGCCCAGTTGGAGATGGACTGCTTCATCGGCTGGTTAAAGCGACAGCATCCTGACCTGGCAGAGCGGATTATTGGTTCGATGGTTTTAAATGAAGATCGGGTGAACTCCGGTCTACTTCTGGCGAAGGCACGGGATTTTTTCGCACACACAAACACCCGCACGGCTTAGCGCCGCGGCAAGCCCCCTAACTCAATGACGTCTATTATACTCTACGCTCCCACCAATCACACGCTGGCATGTCGGCATCCCGACGCGTCTGTCGGTTATTCGTTGCAGACCGTTTCCCTGCTAACGGGAGTCCATCCGGCTATGCTGGGCTATTACCACCGCCTTGGTCTGATCGACGGGGTCAGTGAAGACCCGGATAGCGGCCTCGTTTTCGAGGAGGCCGCTTTTGATGAAATACGCCGGATAGAGCACTACCGTCGCGATCTCGGCGTGCGGCGCAAGGCCCTCCCGCTGATCTGTGAATTATGGCGTGAAGGTGAACGCCTGCACATCGAACTCAATTTTTTGCGCGCTCCGTGAGCGTTCAAACACCGCCAGGAATCCAATCGTTTAAAAATATGAAAATCTCATCCCCTGCCCCCGCTGTCTCCTCCGCACCTTCCGACGACACGATCCGCGATTACGCGTTTCATCTTTACGAACAAAGCGGTCGCGCCGCGGGTCACGACCTCGACAACTGGCAAGAGGCCACCGCCTGCCTCAACGCCAACATCCCGGAGCATCGCTCGCACAACCGCCTCCACGATCACGCCAGCAGTGCCGCCTTGGCCACGGCTTCGGCTCCCTCGGTCAAAAGCAAACGGCTCTAATGCCGAAGCCCCTCCCTCAAACTTTAACCCAACCAATCGCATGCTCCAAAACATCAAAGATCTCTATGGTATCAAACTCGCCGCCACCGATGGAGAGATCGGGAAAATTAAGGACTTTTATTTCGATGATCAGCGCTGGGCTGTACGCTATCTTGTGGCTGACACCGGTTCGTGGCTCACGGGTCGTCTCGTGCTGATTTCCCCACACGCCTTAGGCATATTCGACCGCGAAAAAAAGCAGCTGCACGTTAACCTGACCCGCGATCAAATTGAGAAGTCCCCTTCCATCGGTACGCACCTCCCCGTATCGCGACAATACGAGCGAGATTACTACACCTACTACGGCTGGCCCACCTACTGGACCGGCGACTTGATATGGGGCACCTACGGTTTCCCCGTCGTAGATTCGCAACCCCCCGGAGCCCCGCTTCACCATAGCCACATTCACCATGGCGATACTCACCGCGACGATCCCCATCTGCGCAGCGCCCAGGTGATAAAAGGTTATGATATCCAGGCTGCTGACGACTCAATCGGCTCAGTCACAAGCTTTTTGGTGGACGACAAGAGTTGGGCGGTCGGCGAACTGGTCGTCGAGACCGGCCATTGGTATGCAAGCAAAGAGATCCTCATCTCACCTTCGAAAATCGAACGCATCAGTTTCGCCGAATCGAAAGTTTTCGTGAATCTCACCAGGGCCGACATCCAGCGCACGGCGGAAAACGATGTCGCTAAGGCGGGCGTATGAAGCACCGCGACCATCAGCTCCTGTTTCCGCGCCCCAAAGAAGAAGTCACCCAAAAAGATGCGCTCCTAGAATCGATGCCCGAATCCAAACATTGGGATCTGCTCCCCGGATCGGAGGGCCGCCAAGCAGCCGAATCCGCCAGAGATGAGGAAGACTCCGAAGGCCGCAGTGAATCGGAGCAAATCGTGGACGACGGCGGGGAGGAGGCCGAACGCGAGCAGGTAAGGGAGGCGGCCCGCCTCAGTAAGCACAATCAGTGATAAGCGCCGGGACCGAGGCGACCGAAATCAGGCGCACCATCGGTTAACCGCCACTGAGATAGATACGCAGAGCGCTACATCGGGCTGTCGTGTCTTGGATCAAATTTATCTCAGGGGCTTTGTCTATCGTTCGTGCTTCGTTAGCGCGAACGTCACAATGACCAATATCGCAACGATTATGTTTCCATTTTATAAGTATCTATAATATAATATTTTATATGCAAAATAAGAAGGCCAAATTATCCGCTTTGGCACCCCGGTTGCCTAAGTGCCCCACCGGCATTCAAGGCCTTGATGAAATCACCGGCGGTGGATTGCCCAAGGCCCGCCCGACGCTGGTCTGTGGTGGCGCTGGCTGCGGCAAAACGCTCATGGCCGTGGAGTTTCTTGTGCGCGGTGCCATGCAGTTCGACGAGCCGGGCGTGTTCATGGCCTTCGAAGAGACCGAGATGGAGTTAACCGCCAACGTCGCGTCACTCGGCTTTGATCTGGGGGGGCTCGTCCAGCAGAAAAAAATCGCCCTCGACTACGTCCATATCGAACGCAGCGAAGTCCAGGAGGGCATCGATTATGACTTGGAAGGCATCTTCGTCCGGCTGGCCTACGCGATCGATTCCATTGGCGCCAAGCGCGTGGTGCTGGACACCTTGGAAGTGCTGTTTGCCAGCCTGCCCAACGAGGCGGTCCTCCGCGCCGAGTTGCGCCGACTCTTTAGCTGGCTCAAGGCGAAGGGGGTTACTGCCGTCATCACCGCCGAGCGCGGCCGAGAAAACCTCACCCGCCACGGATTGGAAGAATACGTATCCGACTGCGTCATCTTGCTCGACCACCGCGTCAACGACCAGATCGCCACCCGCCATTTGCGGGTGGTTAAATATCGCGGCGCTCTTCATGGGACCAACGAGTTTCCCGTTCTCATCGGTGCCGCAGGCATCAGCGTCCTGCCGATCACCTCGCTGGCGCTGGACCACCATGTTTCGACTGAACGCATCGCGACCGGTATCCCTCGGCTGGATGCCATGTTGGGCGGCCAGGGCTTTTTCCGCGGCAGCAGCATCTTGCTCACCGGCACCTCGGGGACCGGTAAGACGATCATCGCCGCCAACTTTGCCCAGGCCGCCGGCAAGCGAGGGGAACGAGTGATGTTCTTCTCGTTCGAAGAATCCCCCAATCAGATCATTCGCAACATGCACTCCATCGGCCTGCGCCTGGAGCCGCTGGTCAAGCGTGACCTACTCCGCTTTCACTCGGTGCGACCTTCGGTTTACGGCTTGGAGATGCATCTGGCCACGATGTTCAAGGAGATCGCCAAGTATAAGCCGCACGTGGTCATCATTGACCCGGTCACCAGCCTGATGGATCTCGGCACCGACGCCGAAGGCAAAGGGATGGTGACACGGCTGATCGACTACTTGAAGGCCAGCCAGATCACCTCGTTTTTCACCAGCATTACGCATGTTGGCGGGGTTCCCAAAGAAAACGAAACCGCGATGTCCTCGCTCATGGACGCTTGGATTTTACTGCAAAACTTCGAGGGCAACGGCGAACGCAACCGTGTGCTTTACGTGCTCAAGGCTCGCGGCATGAAACACTCCAATCAGATTCGCGAGTTCCTGATCTCCGATCACGGCATCGACGTGGTGGACGCTTACATCGGCGCCAGCGGCGTGCTCACCGGTTCCGCCCGCGTGGCGCAGAGCTCCCTCGAAAAAGCCGCTGTGCTCGCCGGCCAGCAGGAAGCCGCCCAGCTCAAGCGCGAAGTGGAGCGCAAACGCACGGCGCTCGAACGGCAGATCAGTGGCTTGCGCTCCGACTATGAAACCGAGGCGGCGGAACTGCGGCGCATTGCCGAGCAGGTCGGCACGCGCACCCTCGTTTTGGGCACCGAACAGGCGGCCTCGGGCATCCTCCGCCAGGCGGACGCCAAGGTCGTGACCACCACTCACGAAAAGATACGGCAAGGAAGGAAAAACGGATGAGCCCCAAGTCCGTCACCGGTCGCGCCGCCCCGATCGCCGTCGCCAAGAAAAAGATCGCCCGCACGAAACGGGCCTCCGCGAAACGGGCCGCCGTAAAACCGGTCACCACGAAACCGGGCAACGCGAAACGGGCGACCGCGAAATCTCCGCGTTCCCACCCGAAGCACAGCTACATCTTGCGGCTGTTTGTGGCCGGGGCCTCGGCGCGGTCTAGTCAGGCTATCCAGCGCGTCCGCGAGTTGTGCGCGACGGAACTCAAAGGCAGCGGCAAGCTGGACGTGATCGATATCTACCAGCAGCCCGCCCTCGCACGGGCCAACCAGATCGTCGCCACCCCGACGCTCATCATCGTGTTCCCCCCGCCGGTGCGCCGGTTTATCGGCAACCTGGCCAATACCACCGGCCTCCTCGTCCAGCTTGCGGTGAGCCCCAAAGGTAAACTCAAAGTTTGAACCCCGTCGGCCGCCTGAGTCCTGCAGCGCTCGCGTCGTCCCGCGAGATTGCGAAGCTCCGTGCTCGATTGGCCATAGCCGATGAAACCATCCGCGCCATCCGCAATGGCGAGGTGGATGCGGTCATCGGCTCGGGGAAAAAGGGCCCCCAGGTGTTTACCTTGGAAGGTGCCGAGCACGCCTACCGCGTGCTGATCGAGTCGATGAACGAGGGCGCGCTCACGCTCACGGCGAACAACATGATTCTCTACGCCAACCGGAGTTTCGCGCGGATGGTCCAGTGCCCGTTGGAGAAGATCATGGGGAGCTGCTTTCGACGGTTCGTTTCGTCCGCCGACCGCGCGTCGCTCCGGCCGTTGATGAAACAGGCCGCCACAACCGGCGCAAAGCTACAGGTGCAGCTGATCGCCGCCGACGGTTCGTGCTTGCCGGTCCAAATATCCATCCAAGAACTCCCCAAGGTCGTCCGTCAACGAGTGACGTACAGCGTGGTGGTGACGGACATGACCGAGGCCCGCAGGAGCGAAGCCATGCTGCGCGCCTTGACGCACCGCATCGTGCAGGTGCAGGAGGCCGAGCGCGCCAACGTGGCCCTCGAATTACACGACAACGTTACCCAGCTACTCCTCGCCGGGCTTTTTTGCAGTCAGGCACTCGTAGCCCAACTTGCGGCCTGCAGTGGGCCGGTGCAGGCCGAAGCGATGAAACTGCGCGCGTTACTCGGCCACGCGAGTACGGAGGTTGAGCGCATCTCGCGTGATCTCCGGCCTAGCGTATTGGAGCACCTCGGGCTGGTTTCGGTTTTTCGTGCCACGGG
>JBIIMH010000052.1:0-8446 GCA_044338095.1 Rariglobus sp.
CGCATTTTCCGCCGCGCTGAGTCTGTCTTTGACCACTGGGCGCCTCGCCTGCACCCGCCCGTGCGAGCGCGCCGCTGACTCTGCGCTTTACATTGCCCCCATTGGCCCCGACTGGACCGGCACCAACGCAGAGAAAGGCAGCCTGTTGAACTCCAAAAAAAAACAACCCCGCGGCGTCTTTGGGCTGCCGGATGCCGATATCGCGGGTGTCTTGCGCGAAATCACCGCGCTGCGCGAAGCCATCGCGGCAGATGCCGCGCTGCCTTACCAGCAGCTTGATGCAGTTCATGCCAACTACCGCGAAAGTGCGCGCAACCTGCTACATTACCTCGCGTTGCGTCGCCGCGACCTGCGCCCTTTGCAGCTCCGGCTGGCGGCGCTGGGGCTTTCCTCGCTGGGGCGGGCCGAGTCGCATGTGCTGGCCTCGGTGGACGCGGTGCTGGCGGTGTTGCACCGTTTGGCGCGTTCGCCCCAGCCCGCGCGCTTGCTCCAACCCCTGTGCGAGTTGGGCCCAGACGTGGTGGATTTTCCTCGGGGCCAGCAGTTGCTGGCGGAGCACACGCAGGCCCTCGTGGGGCCGCCCCATCCCGCGCGCAACGTGCGCATCATGGTCACCATGCCCAGCCAGGCTGCCGATGATTACAGGCTGATTCACAACCTGTTGGCCCAAGGCATGGACTGCCTGCGGATTAACTGCGCGCACGATTCCCCCGCGCAGTGGCTGCGGATGATCAAACACCTGCGGCGGGCCGAGCGGGCGTTGGGGCGCACGTGCCGGATCGTCATGGACCTGGCCGGGCCGAAGTTGCGCACCGGAGTGATCGAGCCGGGCCCGGCGGTGGTGCGCATTCGCCCGAGCCGCGACGTCTTCGGGCGGGTCGTGGCTCCGGCTCGCGTATGGCTGACCTCGGCAACGGCACCGCTGTTGCCGCCCGCGCCCGCCGCCGCGTGTCTGCCAGTGTCGCCGCGGTGGCTGTCACGCCTGCGGGTGGGCGACGACGTTGAGTTTGCCGACGCGCGCGACGCCCCGCGCAGCTTTCGCGTGGTGGAGGTGGCGGTCGGCGGCTGCTGGGTGGAGGCGAAGAAGACCGCTTACGTGGTTCCCGGTAGTGTGTTGCATCATGTACGAGGGGCGGCGCCGGTGGGCAACCTGCCGACGGTGCCATTCTCCCTGCGCCTGCGAACCGGCGATACGCTGATATTGACCCGTGATCGCAAACCGGGCCGGCCGGCTTTGGTGGACTGCCAAGGCAAGGTACTCGCCCCGGCACAGATTGGCTGCACGTTGCCCGAGGTTTTTGCCGACGTCCGCCCCGGTGAGCCGATCTGGTTCGACGACGGGAAAATGGGCGGGGTAATCGTGAAAGTTGAGCCGCGCCGCGTGGTTGTGCGCATCGAGCAGGCGCGGGCGGAGGGTGGCAAACTGCGCTCTGATCAGGGGATCAACCTGCCGGCGAGCGAGTTGCGACTGGCGGCGTTGACGAAAAAGGACGTCAAGGACCTGGCCTTTGTGGCCCGGCACGCTGATGTCGTGGAGTTGTCCTTCGTCAACACGGCCCGTGACGTGGAGTTACTTCAGGAACATCTGGTGAAACTCGGCCGGGGGGAGACCGCGGTGGTGTTAAAAATCGAGACCCGCCGTGGGTTTGCCAATCTTCCGGCCATCCTGCTGGCCGCCATGCGTTTGCCGTGTTGCGGGGTGATGATCGCGCGGGGTGATTTGGCGGTGGAATGCGGTTTCGAGCGGCTGGCCGAGGTGCAGGAGGAGATCCTGTGGATTTGCGAGGCGGCCCACGTGCCGGTGATCTGGGCGACCCAGGTTTTGGAGACGCTCGCCAAGACCGGCATGCCCTCGCGTGCCGAGATCACTGACGCTGCCATGGGGCACCGGGCGGAGTGCGTCATGCTCAACAAGGGCCCGCACATGCTTAGCGCGGTACGGGCGCTCGACGACATCCTGCGCCGCATGCAGGATCATCAGACCAAAAAGAGCGCGATGTTGCGGGAGTTGCACCTGGCGCACGCGCTGCCGGACGAGGCGGCTAGAACGAAGAATCCCGAACAAGTTAACAGGCATTAACTTTGCCCCCTTCGCTTGCTGGAATGTAACTCACCCCCGTTGTGTCGATGCGGAGGGTTTAGTGAATGGGTAATCTGTTTATTCCGTGCAATTTGTGGGTCTAATGCTTTTTCTCAGCTGAAGTGTAGCAGGAGTTCGTCGGTGTTGGTCAGCCAGTCGATTTTGGGCCAGCCGGAGCCCGGAGCCGGCGTGCCGAGCCGGTGGCGCTCCGGGAGTGGCCGCTGGCGTCGCGAGCTAACTCCGTCTGTGAGCTCGATGTGGCTCACCGCGAACTCGCCCAGGCAACGCGAGGCGATGCGCAGCGGGGCGACGGGATTCTCCACCGGGCAGGCAAACTCGAAGCGAAGTTTCGGCGTGTTCACCTGCGCTGATTGTCCGCGGAACTCGATCAACACCCGGCTGTGTAACTCGCGCCAAGTGCCGTCGGGCGACTGTTGTTCAATGACGACCTTCTGGTGGGCGGGCGCGAAGTGGTGGAGCGTGAAGCGCAGCGTCCAGCCGCCGCACACCGGCGATGCGCGAAACACGTGTTCGGGTTGCTCGCGGCAGGTGTCGAACCAGCTGCGCAGCGCGCGCAGTTGAGCCTCGTCGGCAGCCAGCAGGCGGGCGTTGGGCGATGGGGCAAACGTGTCGTCGGGTCGCGACGCCGTCCACATCAGGCGGGCGTCTTCGCGGGCTTGGTTGAGTGAGTAGGCGAAGGCGCTGGCCAGGCCGTCTGCCAGCCGGAGCGTTTCGTGCATCGCAGCCGAGTCATTCGCGGACCCGCTGCTGCCGAGGCGGCGCAGGCGGTGGATATGCGCGACGCAGAGGCGGACAAAGGCATCGCGCTCGGCCAGGTAGGCGAGGAAGCGGGCGGTGGCGGCAAGGAATGCGAGCGGGGAGTTGCGACCGTCTAGTTCGGTTAATTGGGGCGCAGCGGCCAGGCGGGAAAAGCGGCGTGAGGCGCGGGCGAAGGGCAGGGGACTGTCGCGGCGGGAAGCGACCGGGGCCCAGCCGTTGTTAATTTCCCAGCGCGAGTTGCCCACGAACGCCATCGCATCGGTTGCCAGCAGGCGCCGCGCGAGGCTGCGCGCGGTGGCAGCGCTGAGTGGCGCGTTGATGTTCGGCTGAACCCCGAGGGGATTCGAGGAACCCGCGTTCAGACGAGGCTCGTCCCAAGGCAAACTAACACAACGGGGTGGTTGTTGCGGAGGGGCGGTGTAGCGACGCAGGCCGGCGACGAGCAGGCTGGCGGGGTCGTCTGGCGTGCCCGGTTCGAGCCAGAGTGTAGCGGCGGCCGCGTCCATGAGTGTCGTGGCGGGAAAGGCCAGCCGGTGCGGTTCCCAACTGGTAACGAGGTATCCGGCGGCGCCTGTGGCTTGTGCTCGGAGGTTCCATGCAGCGAGGTTTTGCAGGCGGTCAGTCCAGACCGGCGCGGATTCGTGGCGGAAGGAGCCGTTCATCGGGCAGGCCCAGTAGGCGATCCCGGCCGCCGCCAGTGCGGGAGCGAGGTCGTACTCGGAAAAATTATACAGCTCCATGCGCGGGTGGCGGCCGAAGGGGTGGTAATACCAGTCGTAGGCGGCCAGTCCAGCGTGCGCCGGCAGCAGCGGAATGGCCTCCGGCAGCAGCGCGAGCATGTCGGCCCACAGGCCGAGGCGCAGGCCGTGGCGGGCGGCTGCGGCGTGCAGCCGTGTGACGTGGCGGGCGAAGTGCGCCGCCAGCCCGACCTCGGCCACCTCGGCGCGTGAGAGCGGGTGTTTGCCCAGATGAAAACTTTCGTCGAGCCCGGCGTGGATTTCGCCGGCGGTGCACAGCGGCGCGAGGTCGCCAAAAAGCCGCGACACCAGCTCGGCGGTGCGCGGGTGCAGCGGGCAGATTTGGCCGGCGGGCAGCGCTTCGCCTGTGGCCGGATCGCGCAGCTCGTTGAGGTCGCGCCAGTCCGGGTGTTTGATCACGTACTGGGTGTGGCCGAGGAGGTTGGCGATGGGCACGGTCTGAATGCCGTGCGCGCTGGCGGCGGCGACGAGTTTTTCCAGCTCGGCCCAGGTGTAGGCGTCGGCACGGGCCAGGCCCGCAAGGGACGGGTAATCCACCGCGTCCTCAAGATGCAGATACAGGCGGGTAAATCCCCAGTTGGCGTAGCGGGGAAGGAGGGCGAGCAGGTGGTTGAGGCGCTCTACCTGACGGGCGAGGTCCCACTGAAAGGCGCGGATCATGACGCGGGGTCTGGGGCTGCTGAAGGGTGGAGAGCGAAGGGCGGCTGAGTTTCGGTGCCGCCGCGCAGCCAGCGGCGGAAGGTGCGCAGTTCGGTGAGGGTGCCGACCACCAGCAGGCTGTCGCCGGCGAGCAGGCGATGGTCGCCGCCCGGGTTGATGATGCGCTCGGTGCCGCGCTGGATGCCGACCACGCGCACACCGGTGTCGCGGGCGATGGCCAGCTCGGCCAGGGTGCGGCCCGTGTGGGGACCAACGGGCATGAGGTGGGTTTGCAGCACGCTGCCGTTGAACGCCTCGGCGCCCTCGTTGACGGCTTTTTTATCGTTTTGGATAAATTCGCGGGCTGCGGCCAGGCCATGGGAGGGACCAAGCAGCAGGAGTTTGTCGCCGGGGTAGATGCGGCGTTCGGGTCCGGTGCGGGTGATGACGAAGCCGTTGCGCTCGATCTCGATCACCGAGCAGCTGAAGCGAGTCGGGATGGCGAGGTGCGCGAGGTCTTGACCGGCATAGGCGACGTCGTCGGGGACGACGCAGTCTTCGAGGTGCAGATCCCAGTTCTCCAGGCCGAGGTCGAGGGCTACGCGGGCGGTGGCGCGGGCGGTGGCAGGCGCGTCGGCTTCGGTGGTGAAAACGTCATGAACGGAAGACTGCCAGGTGCTGTGCCAGTAAATCAGGCGGTTGGAGGCGACGGCCACCACGCCGGCTGCGGTGGCGGCGATCACGGCCCAGGCCCAGCCGGGCAATGCGCCCACCGGCATGATAGCGTAAAGCCAATAGCCGAGGACGAACACGGCCAGGGTGCGCAGGGCGTTGTAAAGTACCGGGGGTTGCAGCCGGGTGCCGGCGGCGAGCCCCTCGGCGAGGATCATGGCGACCGCACTTACGTTGCGCCATAGTGCGAGCAGCATGATGAGCACAAGTAGCCCGAACACGCTCCAGAATCCATAGTTGATCATGGCATGCTCGATGCGTCCCGTATCAAAGACGTTCATAATAGCAGCGAGCAGTTGCGCAGAGAACATGAACAAGCCGGTCACCAGGAGCAGTTCCACGCCGATCTGCAGGCAGCGTCCGCGTACCAGCCGCCAGGCCAGGGGGGCCGCACGCCGGTTTTGCACCTGCTTGAGCCAGCCGTGGTAGGCCTCCAGGGTGCGGGTGAGCCAGCGAGGCTCGATCCGTTCGGAAAAGGCCACCAGCGAGTCGGCGTGGCGGTTGATGAACGGTGTGGCCAAGACGGTCAGGATCGAGGTGCCAACGGCCAGCGGGTAATACGAGCTGGGGAGCACCCCGCTGCCCACGCCGAGCTGGGCGATGATGAAGGAGAACTCACCGAGAGGGCTCAGTAACAGCGCCGCGCGGCGGGCTTCGCGCGGCGCGGTGCCGGACAGCGTCATCGCTAGGCCTGTGCACAGCGGGCGCGCCAGCATCACAAATACGAACAGCCCGATAATCCATGGCCAGACTTCCGCCAGCAGCTTGATGTCGATCAACATGCCGATGGCCACAAAGAAGACGCTGCTGAAGAGGTCCCTCATGCCGACGAAGGCTTTTTCAATGCCGGTTTTCTGAGGCATCTCGGCGACGATCGCGCCGAGTAGGAACGCGCCGAGCGCGAGCGAATAACCGGCCTTGGCGGCGACCATTGAAAGCAGGAAAAGCACGCCGGCGACGATGATCGTCTGCAGTTCCGGGTCGGCGCGGGCTTCGAGTCGGCGGAGCAGCCTGGGCACGAGGAACAGGCCGGCCCCGAGCAGGAGCACGACAAACGCGCTCATGGTGGTGAGCAGGCTGCCGAGGTGGAGGCCGGAGCTGGCCCCGCCGAGTTGGGTTTGCCCGGCCAGAATGGTGAGCATGACCACGGCGACGACGTCCTCCATCACCGTGATGCCGAGGGCGCGTTGGGCGGCGCCCTCGTGGGTGAGTTTGAGCTCGCCGACGATCTTGGCGATCACGGCGGAACTGGAGACCATGAACATGCTGGCGACAAAGAGGCTTTGCAGGGACGACCAGCCGACAATGGCCCCGAGTAACTGGGTGAGGTGGAGGATTCCGAAGGCGCTCAGTGCCGTGGCGATGAGCGTCGGCAGGCCAAGTCGGCTGAGCTTGGTCAGGCTCAGGCCGAGGCCGATGGAGAACATGAGAAAAACGAGGCCGACCTGGGCGAGCGTTTGGATGCGCTCCACATCGGTGACAAACGAGAAGGGCGGGGTGTAGGGGCCGATGATCAGACCGGCCGCCAGGTAGCCCACGATGACGGACAGGCCGATGCGTTTGCAAAGGGCGCCGGCCAGTCCGGCGGCAAGCAGCACGATGGCGAGGTCTTGGATGAAATTGGTGCCGTCCATGAAGCTTAGAAAAATGGCGAGCGCGACGGCATGGCGAGACTTCGCGGTCAACCAGCGCAAAAAAGCCCGCAGACCTAGAAGGACGGCGGGCCGTGGGCCCGACCAGCGGGTCGGGCCATATAACTTGGAATTAACCGCGCTTTTGGGCGATGAGCTGCTCGAGCTTCACGATGTCGACCGAGAACTGGCGGATGCCTTCGGCGGTCTTTTCGGTGGCCAGCGCGTCGTCGTTCATCGCGAAACGGAAGCCTGCTTCGTTGAACGAAACCTGCTTCAGGTCGGCCTTGGCGGCGGCGGCGGGGTCGAGCTTGCGCACCAACGGCTCGTTGGACGCCTTCAGCTCGGCCAGCAGCGTCGGGGCAATGGTCAGCAGGTCGCAACCGGCCAGCTCGACGATCTCGCCAGTGTTACGGAAGGAGGCACCCATGACCTCGGTCTTGTAGCCGAACTTTTTGTAGTAGGTGTAGATCTGGCTGACGGAAATCACGCCGGGATCGGCCGCACCGGCGAAGTTGCCGGTGGGGTTCTTGGCCTTGTGCCAGTCGAGAATACGGCCGACGAAGGGCGAGATGAGGGTGATCTTGGCCTCGGCGCAGGCGACGGCCTGGGCGAAGGAGAACAACAGGGTAAGGTTGCAGTGGATACCTTCTTTTTCCAGCTGCTCGGCGGCCTTGATACCTTCCCAAGTGGAGGCGATCTTGATCAGAACGCGGTCGCGGCCGATGCCGGCTTTTTCGTAGAGGGCCATGATCTCGCGGGCCTTGGCGACGGTGGCGGCGGTGTCGAAGGACAGGCGGGCGTCGACCTCGGAGGAGACGCGGCCGGGGACGATTTTTAAAATCTCCAGGCCGAAGACGACCAGCAGGCGGTCGATGACGTCGGCCAGCGAGGCGGTGGCGCCGGCGTCTTTGATGGCCTGGTCCATGAGCGAGGCGTAGGCGGGCATCGCAGCGGCCTTGAGGATGAGCGAGGGATTGGTCGTCGCGTCACGGGGCGCGAACTCCTTCATGGAGGCGAAGTCGCCAGTATCGGCGACGACGATGGTGAACTGCTTCAGCTGGTCGAGTTGGTTGGACATGTTTTTGGGAAAAAGGGGAGTGCCACGAGAACGTGTCGCGCGGGTTTTGTCACGACTCGGGATGCGGGGTTTTCTGCAAATAATTTCTCAGCCAGATGAGCGCGCCTTCTGCATCGGTAAAAGCACCGTCGAGCTGGGCCTCGAAGCCGGCGTGCAAGATGGCCGAAAACTGCGGGCCGGGGGTGTGCCCGAGGTGGATCAGGTGACGGCCCAGCAGAATGGGGCGGGGCGGGTTTTGGCGCAGGTTCAGTTCGTGGGCGCGAGTGCGCAGGGTTTCGATCAGCGGCAGGCTTTCGGTTCCGCTGAGCGGCGGGCGGCCCAGCGAATCTGCGATCATGACCGCGCACAGGTTGTCGACGGTGGCGGGATGGAGTTTGCGGGCGAGACGGCGAATGTGACTGTCGCTGAATTCGCCGCTGCCGTGGTGGTGGGCGAGGTGCAAGACCACCAGCGGCCGCACGGCGTCGAGCACTGCGTGGGGCGCGCCGATTCGGCGCAGAAAGGCGTCCGCAAGTGGGCCGCCGGCGGACTCGTGGCCGAGGCTGCGCCAGCGCAGGCGTCCGCGCACCTCGGATTGGGCGGTGGTGGCGGGTTTGCCGAAATCGTGGGCGAGCACCGCCAAAAGTAAAATGCAGCGGCGCGCCGGCGGGGAGTTAACCCATTCGGGCTGTTTCACCAGGGCGTCGCAGCAATGGGCGGTGTGGGTGAACACGTCGCCTTCCGGATGCCATTCGGGATCCTGGGG